>CAYYPN010000035.1:0-15232 GCA_964473545.1 uncultured Planctomycetaceae bacterium | reverse complement strand
GCGTTGGATTTCCGGGGCGGCGGGGCGTCGGGCGGTGGTGGGGGAGGGGTTGACGCGCCGGGGTCAGGGCTGGGTGTTTCGTTCATGGCCGGTCTCCTGTTCCTGTCGCGCGGCGGCGACGAGCGTCTCCATGCGGCCCAGGGTTCGGTCGATCTGCGCCCGGAAGGCATTGAACGGGAACAGAACGAGCAATGCGATGATCAAACCCACAACGGTGGTCAGCAGCGCCTCGGCGATCCCCGCGCCGATGGCTGACGGATCGGTCACCATCTGTTCGTCGCTGAGCACGCGGAAGCTGGCGATGATGCCGGTGACCGTGCCGAGAATGCCCATGAGCGGGGCGGCGGTGATGATCGTGCCCAGCGACGGCATGAACCGCTCGAGGCGCGGACGCTCCCGCTCGGTCGCCGCGGTGACCACCGCATCGGTCGGCCCGTCGGCCAGCAGACGCTCGACCAGCCGGCCGTACACGCTGCGATCGCCCTGCACGAGTGCCGCGGCGCGGTCGCGCCGGCCTTCGCGCAGGTGCTCGGCAATCCGGTGGTAACGCTCGGTCCGCATCGGGTTGTTCGTCGCCAGCCAGAACCACATCCGCTCGAACATCAACGTGAACGCAACGATACTCAGCGCGATCAGCGGGTACATCACCCACCCCCCCCGCGCGATCAGATCGGCAAAACCATTCCAGGCCTGTTGCAGCATGGCCCCATGATACGGCGTGACCGGGATGGATGAAACAGACGGGCCATTGACCATGCCGCTCGCCACGATCGGCTGTGCTAGGATGTCCTACCCGCATCCAATGAGCGACTTGCCCGTGCCATCAACCACCGCCTGGTACCGCAGCGCGTTCGACGTGCTCTACTCCCGGGTCTACCGCCATCGCAACGATGACGCGGCCCGTGCGGAGGTCGATGCGTTGTGCGATCTGCTCGATTTTTCAAGCGGGCGCGTGCTGGACATCGCCTGCGGCGCCGGCCGCCACTTGCGCGTCATGCGCGATCGCGGCATGCAGGCGTTCGGCATCGACCTCAGCGCAACCCTGCTGGGCGAAGCGGCCCGCCGACGCGACCTCGGGCCTTACCTCGCCCGGGCCGACGTGCGACGCCTGCCCTTTGAAAACGCCTTCGATCTGGCCACCAATTTCTTCACCAGCTTCGGCTACTTCGAAGCTCAAAATGAAAACATGCGGGCCCTTCGCTCGATGTCTCGAACCCTGCGTTCAGACGGGCGGCTGGTCATGGACCACGTCAACCGTGACCATGTCCTGGCCAATCTCATCGAACACGACACGCAGCAGGTCGAGGGTCTGACGATCGAATCCCATCGCCGCATCGTCGGCCGCCGCATGGTCAAGGACTTGACGATCACCGACGCCCAGGGCCGCGCCGAGCACGTCACCGAAAGCGTCCGCCTCTATGATCCCGACGAAATCACCGCCATGTTCCACGAAGCGGGTCTGGACCATGTGCAGCTATTCGGCTCATTCGACGGGGCCGCCCTCGGGCCCGACAAGGCGCGTATGATCGTCATCGGAGCGCGTGCATGACCGAGGCCACCGACATCAAACTCAGCGTGAGCGATCTGCCCTACGCCGACGTGCCGGTGGGGGGTCGGTTGCTGGCGGACCTGGGCGCGGGGAACACGCCACCCGGCTTTCCATTGCTCGGGATGGACCCGCCGCGGGTGCCGGAGGATTCACCGTTTGTCGATCGCGCCGCACTGGCGGAGTCGCTCGCCGCGAGCAACGCCGCGCTCGGCAACACGCTTGCTAATGACACGATCGACGCCCTGCGCACCGACGCCCGCCTGATCGTCACCGGCCAGCAGCCCGGCCTCCTGCTCGGACCGACGTACACGCTCCTCAAGGCCATCACCGCGATCGGCCTGGCCGAGACGTTGCGCCCGCGGTGCGGCGTACCCCTGATCCCGGCGTTCTGGATCGCCAGCGAAGACCACGACATCGAAGAGGTCAATCGCTGCACGATCGGCTCGCGCCAGTTCGTCTGCGATCACGATGAATTGAATCAACCCGGTGCCCGCCCGCCCGTCGGCAACCTCAGCCTGCAGCCGTGGCGCGACGACCTGCTGGCCTTCGTCGACCAAGCATTGCCCACCGGTTCGGCCAAGGATGCAACACTCGACATCCTCCGCAACCTCGACTTGGGCAGTTACACCACCGCCTTCGCGCAACTGCTGGCCGCGCTCGTCGGCTCGGGCCGCATGGTGTTGATTGATCCGATGCGGTTGCGCGATCAGCTCTCGCCCGCGCTGGCCCACGTCGTCGAGCACTACCCCCAATTCAACGACGCCTTCGAGCGCGGCGGCGCGGCCGTGCGCTCCGCCGGCTACGATCCCCCGCTCGACAACCTGGGCCTGTTTCGCTTCGTCGACGGCCAGCGCATGGCCTGTGAATTTGACGCCGACCTGCCCGGGGCGATCCGTCTCAATCGGGATGATTATTCGCCGGGGGCGGGGCTGCGGCCGATCGTGCAGGACCTGGCCCTGCCCACGCTCGCCACGATCGGCGGGCCCGGCGAATTGCTCTACCTCTGGCAGATCGACCCGCTGTACGAAGTCCTCGGCGCTGCCCGGTCGCGCCTCTGGCCCCGCCTCACCGCCACCCTCCTCGATACCCGGAATGCCGAACGCGCCCGAACTTTCAACCTTTCGGGGGCGGCCCTGTTCAAAGCAGCCGACCTGGCTGACAGCTTCGACGCTTCACAATTCAACGTTGACGATGACGACGTGCGTGACGCCGAGGCCCTGCGCGATCAACTGATCGAACGCCTCAAGGCCATCGGCGCCGACGAGAAAGCGACCGCCAAGGCCGCCCGCTCGATCGCGCACCAGGTCGGCAAGGTCGCCGATCGCGTGCGCAACGAGCGACTAAGTCGGCATGGCCTGGGCAAGGGGGAGCTTAAGCAACTGGCCAACGCCGTCCTGCCGCACGGCAAGCCCGCCGAGCGCGTCGTCAGCCCGATCGACTACGTCGGCCGGTTCGGCGTCGGCCTGATCGATCAACTGCAAAACCAACTCGACCCCACGGTGATCCGTCACCGCGTCATCGAGGTCGATGCATCATGAAGGAAGCGCAGGCATGAATGTGGACGTTCTGGCGATCGGGGCGCACCCCGACGATGTGGAGATGATCTGCGGGGGAACGCTGGCCAAGCTCACCGCCGCCGGGCGCAGCGTGGCCATCATCGACATGACCCGCGGCGAGATGGGCACGCGCGGCACGCCCGAGCAGCGCGCCGCCGAAGCCGATGCCGCCGCCAGGGTGCTCGGCGTGCAGCACCGCGTGAACCTCGGCCTGCCCGACGGGCGACTGGAAAACACCGAGCAGGCCCGCATCATGGTCGTCGAACAGATCCGCCGACTCCGCCCCAAGCTCGTCCTCAGCCACTACTGGGACGACCTGCATCCCGACCATTCCGCGACCGGCCACATCGTCAAGGACACGATGTATCCGGCGGGTTTCGCCAACTACCCCGCCGCGGGGGACCCGTTTCGGCCCAACGAGTACCTGTTCTTCATGGCCCACTTCGGGTTCGAGCCCAGCTTCATCGTCGACGTCACCGGCTACCATGAAACGAAGCTCGAAGCGGTCAAGTGCTACCAGTCGCAACTGCACGACGCGACGGTCGACGGGTTGGAAACGCTGATCGCCCAGCCGACGTTCATGAAGCGCCTCGAAGGCCGCGCCCGCAACTACGGCAACATGATCTACCGCGAATTCGGTGAACCCTTCCTCGTGCGCCGCCCCGTTCCCGTCGATGATCCGGTGGCGCTGTACGAACCGTTTACCAAGGTGTATGCGAACAAGAACGGACGGGGGAAGGAAGAAGGATGAAGGGAGAAGGAAGAAGGAAGAAGGAAGAAGGGAGAAGGGAGAAGGAATCCAGCGTGGGTCGCGTTGCCTATATCAAGGGGGTGCCGTATGGCGTCACATGCATTGCGTCAGACTAAGGTCAGGGACTTGTCGGAGCGGACGATGACGTTTGCATTGCGGATCATGACACTGGTCGATGCGTTGCCTCGGACCGTAGCCGGGCAGGCGATCGGCCGCCAGATCATCCGCAGCGGCACGTCGGTCGGAGCGAACTATCGCTCGGCTCAACGAGCCCGCACGAAACGCGAATTCACATCCAAGCTGGGCATCGCGCTGGAAGAAGCCGACGAGACGTCGTACTGGCTCGACTTGCTGGTCAAGTCGGATACGATGCCGGCCAGCCGCATCACCGATCTGGCTGATGAATGTGAGCAGTTGGTCGCCATCCTGTCCCGCTCCGTTCAACAGGCTAAACGCAAAGGAGCCACTCAACGTGCGTAATCATCCTTCTGCCTTCAACCTTCTGCCTTCATCCTTCTACCTGCCATGCGTATAGCCATTTCCTGCCATCCGACGCACGGCGGCAGCGGGGTGGTCGCGACCGAACTGGGCATGGCCCTGGCCGAGCGCGGGCATCGGGTGCATATCGTCAGCTACAAGCGGCCGTTCCGGTTGGACGATATGCCCAACCTCAGCTTTCATGAGGTGCCGGTGACGGACTATCCGTTGTTCACGCACCCGCCGCACGGGTTGTCGCTGGCGAACCTGCTGGCGGAGCTGGCCACGGATGACAAGCTGGACATCATTCACGCGCACTATGCCGTACCCCATGCGATCAGCGCGATGCTGGCCCGCAACATGCTCTGCGAATGCACGCGCAAGGTGAAGGTCATCACCACCGTGCATGGCACGGACATCACGCTCGTCGGCTCGCACCGGGATTTTTACCGGGTGTGTCGCTACGCCATGCTGCAGGCCGACGGCACCACCGCGGTCTCGCAATGGCTGGCCGACGAAACGGTGAAGGCGTTCGACCTGCCGGAGACGCCGACGGTGATCCCCAACTTCGTCGATTGCGATCGGTTCAAGTCGAACGGCCGCGTCGGCGCGCCGGACAACGGCGCCTACCACGTCATGCACGCTTCGAACTTCCGCCCGGTCAAGCGTGTGTTCGACATCATCCGCGTGTTCGCCCTGGTGCATCGCCGGCTTCCGGGGGCGCGGCTGACGATGGTGGGCGACGGGCCGGAGCGCGGCAATGCCGCGGAACTGGCCGCGGAACTGGGCGTCGGGGCGGCGGTCGACTTCGTCGGCACGCAGGTCGACATCCAGGACGCCTACCGCCGCAGCCACCTGTTCCTGCTGCTCAGCGAGTACGAGTCGTTCGGCGTGTCGGCGCTGGAAGCGATGGCCTGCGGCACGCCGGTGATCGTCAGCCGCGCCGGTGGGCTGGTCGAAGTCGTCGACGACGGTGTGACCGGTCGACTGCTCCCGGTGGGGCAGGTCGATGCGATTGCCGCGGCGGCGTGCGAGATTCTGACCGACCGGCCGAAGTGGAGCGCGATGAGCTTCGCCTGCACCCAACGCGCCCGCAATAACTTCTGCAAGGACCTGATCGTGCCGCAGTATGAAAGCTACTACGAGCAAGTGCTCAATTCATAATCGCGGAGGACGCGGCGGATACGATTCTGTGATTCAGGGAGACGCGACATGCAACACCGTGTGGGTAGGTCGATCAGCAATTCGCAATCCGCAATCCAAAATTCTGCGCTGCGGCCTCTGCGTTCTCTGTGGCCAGTCCTTGTCTACGCCGCTGTCGCCCACGCCCAGACGTTCGTCTGGTGGGAGGCCGAGCAGCCGGTGCGGACGAACTTTCCGGATCGCACGTGGTTCGACCCGCAGAATGACCGGGAGCGGGACAAGCTTTCCGGCGGGGACTGGTTGACGCACATCGACAAGCGTCCGGCGGGCACGCCGACGCCCGCGGCCCATTACGAGGTCGAGGCGCCGCGCAAGGCGCGGTATGCGCTGTGGGCGCGCAAGATGTGGAAGCACGGGCCGTTCCGCTGGCGGTTCGACGATGGCGGATGGCAGACCTGCGGCCGCGACGTGAACCTGGCCGACAGCGTCACCCTGCGCACGCACGTGCCGGCCAACTGGGTCTATCTCGGCGAGGTCGACCTGGCCGCGGGCAGGCACACGTTCGACATCGAACTGCTGGCCGACGTCGGCGAGAACCAGGCGGCGGCGTTTGACTGCTTCATGTTGATCAACGGCCCGTTCGTGCCGCGCGGCAAGACCCGGCCCGGCGAAAGCTCGGGCCGCGCAGCGCCCGGCTGGTTCGCGTTCGAGCCCGAGCTCGATCCGTTCACGGATGAAGCGATGCTCGACCTGCGTTCGATGAACGAGGATGCGGCCGGTCAATCCGGTCCCCTGCGTCGGGAGGGCGACCAGATCGTGCGCGGCGACGGCGAGCCGATCCGCTTGTGGGCCGCGAACGTCAGCCTCGGCAACGCCGGCCAGAATCGCCAGTCCATCGACTACCTGGCCCGCAAACTCGCGAAGCTCGGGTTTAACGCGGTGCGCCTGCACTCGGGGCTGTTCGACAACGCAGACCCCACGCGGATTCAGCGCGACAAGCTCGACGATGTGCAGTACCTCGTGCATGCGATGAACCAGCAGGGCATCTACGTCGAGTTGAGCACGTACTTTCCGTTGTGGTTCAACGCGAAGCAGGCGAAGCTGCCGGGCTTCGACACGATCGACGGCGACAAGCCGTTCGGGTTGATCTTCTTCGACGAGCACTTTCAGCAGTTGTACCGGGGCTGGTTGAAACAGACGCTCACCGCGCCCAACCCTTACGGCAAGCCGCTGGCGGCAAATCCGGGGGTGGGTATCGTTGAGATCGTCAACGAGGACTCGCTGTTTTTCTGGACGTTCAGCAGGAGCAACATTCCGGCCGTTTACTGGAACGAACTCGAACGGCGTTTCAGCGTGTGGCTGAAGCGGCGCTACGGTTCGCATGACCAGGCGTATGCGGCGTGGGGCGGTGCGAAGCTCGGCGAGGATGCCGCCGACTCGATGCGGGTCCGCGAAGCCTGGCACATGACCGGCCAGGGGATGCAACACCACAACGACGCGGTCACCGCCCGCATGCGCGACCAGGTCCGCTTCCTCGCCGAGGTGCAGCGCGACTTCTACCGGGAAACGGTGGACTTCATCCGTTCGCTCGGCTTCCGGGGTCTGATCACGGCAAGCAACTGGCAGACGGCCGACGCGGCCCGGCTCGATCGGGTCGAACGCTGGACGTACACCGCCGCCGACGTCATCGACCGCCATGCGTATGTGGGCGGCAAGCACGAAGGCGAGGGGGCGAGTTACTCCGTTCGCGTCGGGCACGATTACGAGGATTTTGCCCTGCTCAATTCACCCGAGCGCTTCCCCGTCACCGCCGCCCAGGTCTACGGCTACCCCCAGATCATCAGTGAACTCGGCTGGCCCCAGCCCAACCGCTACCGCAGCGAGTCGTTGCCGGTCAGCGCGGCGTACGCTTCGTTGCAGGGCATCGATGGGCTGTTCTTCTTTGCCGTGGGGAGCAACTACCTGCTCGACCAGTCGATGAACAAGTTCCAGTTCAGCTCACCGGCGATCGCGTTCAACTCTCCGGCGGCGGCGATCCTGTACCGGCGCGGCGACGTGGCCGAGGCCCCGCCCGCGGTCGAGCGGACGTTTGATGACAAGACGCTGTTCAACCTCGAACCCGAGGACACGGCGGTGAACGCGGCACTGGATGCGCTGCGCGAGGCGGACCTGCCGGAGGCGGTCAAGCAGGGCGGATCGACGGTATTTCGCGCCGGCCCGACGGTGCGACGCTACGTCGCCCTGAACGCCGCGGCGAAGGACCTCGCCCAGGCGCCCGCCGACCAGATCGAGTGGGATGCCGAGGGCGGCCACGTCGTCATCAACACCCCCCGCACGCGCGGCATCATCGGCTACATCAAACGCGCCACTCCCATCGACCTCGATGGCGTGGTCATCCAGACCGACAACATCTACGGCAGCGTTCTCGTCACCAGCCTCGACGATCGGCCGCTCAACGACTCGAAGCGCATTCTTGCGCAGGTCATGACCGAGGAGCGGCCATACGGGTTCGCCACGAGCAACGGCCGCATCACCGATCTTGGCGGGGCGCCGTTCAACATGAAACAGATCAACTGCCGCATCACCTTGCCGGGTGAGGCGTTCGATCGGGCGGTCGCGCTGGACGCCAACGGCTACCCTCGCCCCCGGAAGATGCCGGAGGTCATGTTGCGCGGGACCACGGAGCAGGTGACGATCACGCTGGTCGACGATTCGATTTATCACATCATCGAGCGATGAGGGAGTATCATGATGCGTATGAAATGCACAGCCATCACCTTGAGCGTGTTGTTGTCAGTCGCCGCAGGCCTGCTCGCCGGTTGTGACGGCGGCGACGGCGCATCGACCGGTCGCACCCAGCGCTACGTCATTGTCAGCGGCGGGCAGTCGGGCGTGTACTATCCGACCGCCAGCGCGATCGCACGCCTGGCCCAGCGGGCTGACCCGAACCTGATGATCGACGTGCAGACCTCCGGCGGATCGGTCGCCAACGCCCGGGCCATCGGACAGGGCGATGCGCACCTGGCCATGATGCAGAACGACATCGCCAGCTACGCCCGCCGCGGCAGGGAGATGTTCGACACGCCGATTCCCAATCTCGTCGGCGTCGCGGCGTTGTACCCCGAACACATCCAGGTCGTCGCCCATGCCGACAGCGGCATCGACTCGATCAACGACCTGGCCGGCAAGCGTGTCGCCATCGGCGCCATCGGCAGCGGCACCGAAGCCAACGCGCGGCAGATCCTCGAGGCCTACGGCGTCAACGAAGACGACCTGGTCCGGGTCGAACGTTTGAGCGCCAGCGAATCGCGGCAGTATCTGCAGGACCGCCGGGTCGATGCGGCATTTTTCACCTTCGGCGTCGGCACGGCCGCGATCCAGGAGCTGGCGCTGATGAGCGACATCAAGCTCATCCCCGTCGACGGCGAGGAGCGTCAGGCCCTGCTGGATGAGTATGACTTTTATCGCGAGGCGACGATTCCCGCCGGTTCGTATGACGGGGTCGATGCCGACGTGCCGACGGTGTCGGTGATGGCGACGCTGGTGGCGCGCGACGACGTGCCCCGGGAGGTGATTGATGCCGTACTGCGAGGCATGTTTGAGAACCTCGAGGACTTCCACGCCACCCACGCCCGCCTGCGGCAGGTCAACCGCACCGACGCGGCGGACGGGCTGACGATGCCAAAGCATACCGCGGCGGGAGCGTATTACGACGAAAGTCCGCATGACGAATGACGAATCAATGATGAAATGTGAATGCCGACTGATGGCTGCGGATTTTGTCATTCGCATTTGATTCGTCATTCAACATTCGTCATTCCCAACTCCGCATTCGGCATTTTTCGTATCATCTCCCGCATGGTCGGGTTGCTGAAGAAGGTCGATCCGCTGGCCGGGGCGCCGTTGACCGAGCGTCGCACGCGCGCGCTGGGCTCGACGTTGCGCTGGGTCGCCGCGGCGGTGCTGGTGTTCACCAGCGCCTACCACCTTTGGATGGGCACGAAGGGGTTCCCCACCGCGATGGTGCAGCGGTCGGTGCATCTGGTGCTGGCCGTGCCCCTGGCGATGGTGTTGTTCGGCATTCGCCCGAGCGTGAAAGGTCGCTGGTGGTTGGGGCTGGACATCGTGCTCGCGCTGGCGGCGGCGGCGTGCATCGGATACGTCGGGTACTTTCACGAGGACCTGGCCCGCCGTGCCGGGGCGCCGACGCAACTCGATCTCTGGGTGGCGGGGGTCGGGGTGGTGATCATCCTCGAAGCCACGCGGCGCAGCGTCAGCCCGGCGCTGTTTTTCATCACGCTGGCGTTCCTGGCCTACGCCCTGTTCGGCCATCACCTGCCCGGGCAGTTCGGCCACGCGCCGCTGAGCCTTCGCCAGGTGCTCAACCAGCAGTTCTACACCGACCAGGGTGTGTTCGGCGTGCCGGTGGCGGTGAGTTCGACGTATGTGTTTCTGTTCGTGTTGTTCGGCGCGGCGCTCGATCGCAGTGGGGCCGGGCAATATCTGATCGACCTGGCGTTCGCCACGATGGGTCGGTTCCGCGGCGGCCCGGCGAAGGCGGCCGTGGCCGCGTCGGCCGCCATGGGCACCATCAGCGGTTCATCCATCGCCAACACCGTGACCACCGGCTCGCTCACGATCCCCCTCATGAAGAAGGCCGGCTTCAAGCCCCACGTCGCCGGGGCCGTCGAGGTCGCCGCCTCGACCAATGGCCAGCTCGTCCCGCCGGTCATGGGCGCCGCCGCGTTCATCATGGCCGAGTACACCGACATCCCCTACCGCCGCATCATCATCAGCGCCGCGCTGCCGGCCCTGCTCAGTTACCTGGCCATCTTCACCATGATCCATCTCAACGCGGTGAAGACCGGCATCATGCCCAGCGACCCGGCCACGCTCCCCCCGATCGTCCGCACGATCTTCCGGGGGCTGCACCTGAACATCCCGATCATCGCCGTGCTGTTCTTCCTCCTGGCCGGCAACCCGATCACGCTCGTCCGCAGCGGCGACCTGTCCCCCATGACCGAGATCACCGCCGCGACCATGGCCATCTGGATCACCCTCGGCCTGTTCCTCATCGTCGCCCTGGTCATGCCAACGACGGCCTACGGTTTAACCGCACTTCACTCCGGCGCACCCCACGCCGGGGCAGAGCGCCGCGCCGCCCCGGATTCTTCCCCCGGTCCAGCCCGTCGCCTCCAGCACTTCACCACGCGCACCCTCAGCGCCGGCCGCAACGGCGCCATGAACATGGTCGGCATCGCCTGTGCCTGTGCCTGCTGCGGCATCATCATCGGCGTCGTCAGCCAGACCGGCCTCGGCGCCAAAATCACCGCCATCATCATGAGCATCTCCGACGGCGCACTCCTGCCGGCCCTGTTGCTCACCGCCGTCGCCTGCATCGTCCTGGGCATCGGCCTGCCCACCACCGCCACCTACATCATCATGGCCGCACTCACCGCGCCCGCCCTCGTGCAGATCGCTTCGGAAGGTTCGGCCAACCCCGAGGTGAGCATGAGTCTGCTCCTCGCGGCCCACCTGTTCGTCTTCTACTACGGCATCCTCGCCGACGATACCCCGCCGGTCGGCCTGTGCGCCTACGCCGCCAGCGGGATCGCCGGGTCCGACCCCATCCGCACCGGGTTGACCAGCTTCCGCTTCGACCTCGCCGCGTTCATGCTCCCGTTGATCTTCTTCTACAACCGCGAGTTGCTGCTGATCGACGTGACCTTCGGCCAGGTGCTGTTCGTCCTGCCGGGGGCGATCGTGGCGATGCTCTGCTTTGCCGCGGCACTGGAAGGCTGGGCCTTCGGGCCGCTGGCCTGGTGGAGCCGGGGCCTGCTGATCGTGACCAGTTTCCTGCTCATTCAGCCGGATGTCCTGCAAACCTCGATCGGCGCGGGCCTGCTCGCCGTGGTGCTCGTCGCCCAACACCTGCGACGCCGCGCTTCCGATGGCTACAATGCTCATCATGAATGACCGACCTGAACCGACCCCCATCGACCTGGCCGAACGCGGCGCCAACGACGCCCGCAGCGACCGGCGCCTGTTCATGCAGTTCCACGCCTTCGGCGAGTGCTTCGACACCCCCGCGGCCATCGAGGCGATGCGCCAACTCCAGGTCCCCGGCGTCATCTACGAAGACCTCAACGACCCGCAGGGCATCGGCGTCGTGCTGGTCAGCGAACATGCCGACGACTTCGTCACCCACTACCGCCGCCTGCTGCAGGGCGCGCCCTTCGAAACCTTCACCCCCAGGCCCGAACTCACCATGTTCGGCCGCACGTATTCGATCGGCTACGAACGCGACCTCGACGAAACCCTCATCGACCGCCCCCGGAAGCATCTTCTTCACCATGACTGGCTTTGGGCGGTCTGGTACCCGCTTCGCCGCAAGGGCGGGTTCACGCAACTGCCGCGCGAGGAACAGATGGCCATCCTCAAGGAACACGGCACGATCGGCATGCGCTTCGGCGCCGCCGACGCCGGCCACGACATCCGACTCGCCTGCCACGGCCTCGACCGCAACGACAACGACTTCGTCATCGGCCTCGTCGGCCCCGAACTGGCGCCCCTGAGCAAACTCGTCGAAACCATGCGCAGCACCGTGCAGACCAGCACCTGGCTCCAAAGCCTCGGCCCGTTCTTCGTCGGCAAAAAAGTCTGGCAGGCGGATTAGCCCCGTTCGGCGGTATTGCGCACTTGTCGCCACAAATCAACTACATCCAGCACGTAGGCCCATTCGTCGAGGTATTGCCAGTCGAGGGTTGGCCGCGAAACGCGAATCATCATGGCAATGTCGGATAAATGCTTGTCCGATCCGCCTTCCTGGTAGTAGCGGAGCTTCATCAGAATCACGTCTTCAGGTGAGGCGAAATTGGCGGTGACTTCTTCCGCGGTTGTTCTCGGTTGCGCACGCTGGAAGCGTCGGCGATCGTAGCTGTCCCGAGGCAACACGAAGTCAACCTTCATGGCGGTCGTTGAATCAATCACGTTGAACATGGAGCGGTCTTTCACCGCTTGCTCAACGGCCATCGCGTCGATGTAGTACCGGTCGCTGGGAAAGGCTGCAACGAAAGCTTGCACGTCCTGTTCGTGCAACTGAATGACGATGTCAATAACATGGGTCGTGCGCGGCCGACCATACTCGAACGATACGACCGAACCTGTCACGAAGTAGCTGATATTCAGGCGATCGAGAATGTCGACTACCGGGCCTAGAAGTTCATACACGGACACCTTGATATCTCCAGATCAACTCAGCCGATACCTGCTGGTCGGTCCAGTGGGGGTGCTGCCGTCGGATGGCCGCTTCCGCCCCGCGCCGTGCAGCATGGCACAACTGATTGGCCATCTCGGCGCGTTCACGGCAAGTCCGGGCGCGAAGGAGTTCCAGGATGCGTGGGTCTTCGCGTTCAATTGCCGCACGCCGCGATTCGCCGTTGACGAGCACCGTGATCAGGTCAGTCTCGTGCATTACCCTATTGTAGCCGGTCAGCCGTTGGACAATGCAAGCCCCTGCTCCCTTGCCCACTGCCGATACGCGCTGGGGCTCAGTTCGCTGGGCGTCACTTCACTCCGCCCGCCCCAGAAGACGGCGGTATAGGTCACGGGGATGCCGACTTCTTCGAGGTGCTGGTCGATCGCGGCCTTGTGGGCCAGGACCGTCGCCTTGTCTGTGCCGTGGGCGACGCCCATGATGTTGACGTGGTTGAACTCCGGCCCGCCCTCACGCCAATACGCATGGGTCATGATGTGATGCCGACCCACTTCACCGCCGGCTTCGAGCTCCCTTCCGGCGGGGACGGCCCAGTGGAACAACGCGTTGTACTTCGTCACGGGCGCGGCGCTGCCGACCTTCTTCACATGTTCGAGGAACGTGCTGAACCGCCCGATCACGCCCATCGCATCGAGCTGCCCGGCCATGGCGAAAAAGCGTTCGATGTCCATGTCGAGCTCAGCCGCGCGACGTTGCCATAGGTCGTGGGCAATCTCGCCGGGAGTCAGCTCACGCTTGAGCGTCCACAGCAGGTCCCACTGCTCATCGGTCAACTCGACCAACTCGGTGTCATGAGGCTCGGCCCTTCCGGGGGCGCGGTCGCCGGGCTGGATCGCGCGGCGACGCATGTGACCCACGCCCAGCTTGAACAGCTTCTTCGCCGGCATGATGCGATAAGCCTCGGCCCCGATGTTGCGCTTCAGGTGTTCGCAATGAGCTTCGAGCGAACACTGCGGGGGAACCTTCAACGTCGTCCACAATCGACAGGTCGCCCCGGGCGTGGTCGCGTCGGTCGAACGGATCACCACGTGCCCGCTGAACGGGTCGTTGGCGTGAAGCCAGTCGAACGCGGCGTGCAGCTTGTCCTCCGGCACACGCCAGGCGATCAGCGCCCCACGGGCGAGCTTGGTCGTGATCAGCGTCTGCCGCACACGCCGAATCGTCCCCGCTTCCAGCATCGCCCGGATGCGCTCGATCACCACCTCCGCGTCGACGTCGGCCTTGGCGGCGATGACTTTGAACGGGTCCGTTGCGAACCCGGCCACCTGGTCCTCACTGACCGTGAGAATCGCGCGGTTGATCGGGTCGTCAATCGTCGTGGGTATCGTCTGGGGCATGGGAATGTGGGGAGTGCCAGGCCGCAAGCAGCTCAGGCGGGGCTGGGTTCCAGGCCGAAGTTGGCTTTGTACAGTTCATCGATCCGGGCCAGCTCGTCGTCGGTCAGGTCCGGCGCGCCGCTGGTTGCGGCGAACTCGGCGAGCTGCTCCATGTCGTACACGTTGGGCATCGCGCTGCAGACGTGCTCGTCATGCAGCACGAACTTCAGCGCCGCCTGGGCGATCGTCCGGTCGGGCCGCACGAGAAAGTCCAACTGGTCGACCTTCTGCAGCCCCTCGGCCAGCCAGCCTTCGGGTCGATGCGAGCGATGGTCCCACCTGGGAAAGGTCGTGTCGGGCGTGAGGTTGCCTTCGAGCAGGCCCGACGAATGCGGCACGCGAATGAGGATCGCCCCTTCATGCTCATGGGCAGCGTCGAAGAGGCGCTCGTGCAGGTACTGTTCGAGCAGGTTGTAGATGATCTGGCAGGAATGCCAGCCGCGTTGAAACGTGGCGACACCCTCGTCGACCTGGCGGGACGGCTCGATCCGCGGGCCCAGGGCGGTGCCGAAGCAGCGGATCTTGCCGGCCTGCTGAAGGTCTTGCAGTGTGGCGATCACGTCGTCGTTGTCGATCGCTTCGATCCGGGGGTTGTGGGCTTCGTAAAGGTCGATGCGGTCGGTGCCGAGTCGCTGGAGCGACGCTTCACACGAGCGGCGAATGCCGTCGGGCGAAAAGTCCTGCTTTCGCTCGCGGTGGCCGGGGCGGCCGGAATTGTCGCCCAGGTCGTAGCCGAACTTCGTGGCGATGACCAGGTCGTCGCGCCGATCGCCGAGCCCATCGCGGACGATCGTCTCGCCCAGCCCGTCGCCGTAGGTGTCGGCGGTGTTGATGAAGTTGATGCCATGGTCATCCACGGCCGAGCGCAGCAGGCGACGGCGCAGATGTTCATCCGTGACGCCCCACCAGGTGGTCGACACGGTCCACACGCCGAATCCGATTTCGCTGACCGACAGGTCGGTCCCAGGCAACGGTCGATATCGCATAGTGGGGGATTGTAGCCCAACACCCCGGCCCGTTCAGGGCGACGATTGTGGAGGTAAAATAAGCGTAACCGTTCACGCCAATCGGGGGACGGGTTGGGCGGCGGTGTGGTGGGTGATG
>CAYYPN010000034.1:0-15701 GCA_964473545.1 uncultured Planctomycetaceae bacterium | reverse complement strand
CCGCCGCACAAGCTCCAGCCCGGTCTTGCGTTCGCCCAGCAACGTCGCCAGCAGTTCGATGGTGCTTCGCCCGTCGAACAGCGGCTCGATGAGCGGCTGCACGATCGAAATCGTCCCGTCGGCCGCGCGGGCGTCGCCCCATGCTTCGAGGTAGTGCGCCTTGGGCAATGCCCACGTGCAGGCCTCGGATGTTTCGTTGATCGAATCGGTCAGGTGGAACGTCACGGCATCGCCGAGGTCGAGGCCCTGCGTGAACACCGGGTTGCCGCCGAGGATCAGCGCCGCCTTGACGCCGGCCGTGTCGATCGCCCGGTCGTCGGCGTCGGCGGCTTCGGCGTAAGTCACCGTCGAGCCGGCCGCGCCAAGGTGCTGGTTGATCGCATGCGCCGCGGCATGGACCTCGGACGGCTGGTCGGGGCCGACGATGACCACGCCGTGGCGACCGGCCCGCTTCAAGTCGGCGGCGACGGTCCTGGCATGTTTGGCGTAGTGAGACTCACCCGGCGGCGGCACGTGGCGCACGCCCAGCGCCTCGGCGATTTCCGCGACAAGCTGACCCACATCGCTGCGCCGGATGGCCAGGCGTTCGTCGGCGTTGGTGCCGGTGACCGTCATGGTCGGCTCGGCAACGTAGAGACGGCTACTGCGATGCGCGTCGTCGACCGTGCGGCGCGACCGGCCGTATTCACGGGCCAGACGCATCGCATCGGGAGCGTCCATGAGAAAATCAGCATCGAGGCTGACGATCACCCGGGCGTCGGCCAGGTGGTACTGCGGGCGCAGCGCCCGACCGAAGGCGAGCTTGGCGCCGGCGCTGGCGCTGGCGTGGCGCGCAGCAATGAGGCTGCGCCATTGCGCCTGGGGCCAGCGGTCCAGCAATCGACGCTTCAGCGCCGCGACCGTCGGGGAAGACGTCGGATCCAACAGGACCAGCAACCCCGCCCTACCATCGGCGTCGGCCTGGTCGGCGATTTGTTGCAGGCTTTTTTCCGCCTCGGCCCACGTCGCGCGATCGCCGCCTTTCCGGGGGTGGCGCAGGCGATGGGGGTCGTACAGATCGAGGATCGACGCCTGGCTGATGAGGTCGGCCGCACCGCCGGATGCCGGGTGCTCGGGGTTGCCCTCGACCTTGACCGGCCGGCCGTCGAACGCGGTGACGAGCAGGGGACGGGCCACGCCGTCGCGCTCGAACACGGTGGCGTACTTCTCCGGCACGCCGGGCGCCTGGTCTTCGGGGCGGGAGGTATACGGGGCGAGGTCGCGCTTGGGCCAGCGGCGGCAACCGACCAGCCCGGCCAGCGCCAGCGATGCGCCCATGATCTTCAGAAAGCTCCGCCGCGTGCCGGCGAGGATCGCATCCGGCGAGTACCCGGGAAATTCATCCTCCAGGTACTTGCGAAACGCGGGGCTGTCGGCCAGTTCATCAAGTGAACGCCAGTACGTCGGGCCCGTCGGGGACGATTGCCGATGGTCAGATTGTCGGGTGTCTACCTGGCTCATAGCTCAAATCGCAAATCGCCATCCTCACCGATGGCACGTCGAACAGTTCTGCAGGCTCATGTTTTCGCCGACGCGTTCGTGCAGGCGTTCGAGTTCGTCGCGCTGCTCGGCGGTCATGTTCAACGGGTCCCAACCGAGATTGGTCACCTCATCGGTCGGCCGCAGGCGCGGCGCCGGGTCGCGGTGACATTCCAGGCACCAGCTCATGCTGAGGTTTTCGACGGTGTACACGCCGTCTTCGCCCATGCGGTCGACCCGGCCGTGGCATTCGACGCAGCTCACGCCGGCGTTCACGTGCACCGCGTGGTTGAAGTAGCTGTAGTCGGGCAGGTCGTGCACCTTGGCCCATTTAATGGGCTTGCCGGTTTCGAAGCTTTCGCGGATGGGCAGAATTTTTTCGCTGTCCTTATGGATGGCGTGGTGGCAGTTCATGCAGACGCTGGTGGCGGGCACGGCGGCGAAACCGGCGTCCTCGACCGACGTGTGGCAGTAGCGGCAATCCATGCCGAGTTGGCCCACGTGCACCTCGTGGCTGTACGGCACGGGCTGCTCGGGCTGGTACCCGACGTTGACCGTGCCCGGGGCGAGCGTGAACGGCACAAGTGTGCCCAGGTAAGCCGGCGTACCCAGCGCCGCCAACACGATCACCGGCAGGGCCAGGTTCGCCCAGCGTGGAAAGACAAATTGTCCGGACGAACCGGATGATGCCATCGTGCTGCAATACTCCCGTACAGCAGGTGAACGAGCGATTGTAGCTTCTACTTACGACCCGTCAAAGCGGACATATGGACACGATATACGTCGATGGATATGGCGAATGTCGCATGACGAATCAATGACCAAGGCTGCATTATCTGTCATTCGTCATTCACCTCCATGGCCCTTATGCTCGTGGCATGCCTGCGTTGCTCGTTGTCGCCATCGTTGTGTTCCTCGAGATCGTGTGTTTGGGCGCGATCTTTCCGACGCTGGCCGACTACGTGACACAACTCGGTGGTGCGGAGATATGGGTGGGCATCGCCTTCGCCCTCGTCGCCGCGCCCAAGGTCGTGATGAACCCGGCGTGGGGTCGGCTGTCCGATCGCATCGGCCGCAAGCCGGTCGTCGTGCTGCTGACGCTGGGCGCGATCGGCGGGTCGACGCTGTGGGCCCTGGCGCCGATGCTGGGCAACCTCGTCGGCTCGGGGCTGATGTGGCTGGCCGTCTCACGCCTGATCTACGGCATCTTCAGCGCCCAGGCGGCCATCGCTTACTCCATCGCCTCCGACACCTCGCCCCCGGAAAAACGTTCGGCGGCCATGGGCGTGCTCGGGGCGGCGTTCGGCGTCGGACTCACCGTGGGCTTCCCCCTCGGCGGCATCGTGGGCGCGCATTCGCTGGCGGCGGTCGGCTGGCTGTGCGCCGGTTGTGAAACGCTCGCCCTGCTGGTGGTCCTGGTCCTGCTGCGCGAGACCAGGCCCGCCGGGCCAGTCGCCGCCGCGCCGCGCTGGGCGGTCCTGCGCTACCCGGCCGTGCGCGGGCTGCTGGGTGTCACCCTCATCGCCACCGTCGGCTACAGCGTCATGACCGTCACCCTCCGACTGCTCACCGACGACTGGTACGGCTTCACGATCCAACAGACCGGCTACGCCTTCGCCCTGTGGGGCATCGTCGGCATCATCGTCCAGGGCGGGCTCATCCGGCCGATCGTCAAAGCCCTCGGCGAACGCCACACCATCATCCTCGGGGCGATCATCCTCGCCGCGGCCATGGCGGGGTTGGCGATCCATCCCCCGGTGGCCGGGTTCTGGGCGGCGACGGCGATGATGGCACTGGGGGGAGGCCTGCTCGTGCCGACGCTCACCGGCCTGCTCTCGCACCAGGTCCAGCCCCACGAACAAGGCGCTCTGCACGGCATCAACCAGAGCATCACCGCGATGGGCCGGGCGATCAGCTACGTCACCGGCGGTGCGTTGTACGTCGTGGCCCCGGGGATGCCTTATGGGCTGGGCGCGGCGCTGCTGCTGGTCAGCGTGGGGCTTCTGCTGGCGTGGTCGGCTCGCCGATCACCTCACGCCGCGCCGCCGGAAGGTCGAGCTTGATGATCCGCGCCGGCTCGCCGTGCATGGCGTACCACGCAAACCACCGCGCATACGCCACCGGCACGCCGTCGGGAATCCGCTGCCGCTGCACGAACGGCTTGTTGACCACGGCCCAGCCGTCGTCCGTCCGGTAAGCGCCGATCATCGCCGCCAATGGCAGGTCGTCCCCTTCGGGCGGAAGCGGCGCGACCGGGAACCGCGGCCGGCCCGCACGAAAGGCGTCGTCGTACGGCGTGCGCTTGTATCGTTTGGTGTAGCGCCGATCCCCTTCCAGCAGTTGCGAATCGGGATGCTGGAAACGCCAGTCCTCCCATCGCATCAACCGCATCGGCAACACGGCCAACCGCGCCCCCTGCCGCGGACCGGCGATCGCTTCGAACTTCAGTTGCGACCAGAGTGAGGCGTCGTTGGGCTCCTCACGCTGGTCGTACATCACCAGGTTGTGGTTGTAGAGCAGCCCGCTGTAGCCGAAGGTCAGGGTTTCGCCGCCGAGGCGCCGATCGAACACGACCGCGGCCCGGCTGATGGGGTTGAACGTCACCGCGATCGGCACGCCGCCCAGGGTGTCGTTGACGATTTCGTGCCAGTTCATCAGGCGAATCGGATACGCCCGGGCTACGTCGTTGATCTCGACGCCGATGACCATGTCGCGGCCGACGATGGCGCGCTTGAACTCGTTGTTGTTGGCCTGGTCGATTTCGGCCGGGGTGTGCGCGCCGGGGTCGACCATGGCCGGCTGCCCGTCGCGCGGCATGCCCGAAGCGACCAGCAGGTTCGGGTCCACCGAGAGGTTCGACAGGTCGAAGCCGTAGGTTTCGACGTTCTCCCCGTCGCCGGTGACGCGATTGCGCATGTCGTAGACGTACCAGGCCTGCACGGCCATGGCGCCGGCGAAGAAGACGACGATGAGGATGAAAACGCGATAGAAGCTGCGCCGACCGGCGGGATCGAAGCGCTGCGTTTTACTGACATCGGGCCGATGGGTGTCGTTCACGGCAACGGAGCTTTCAGTGCGGCCGGCTGCGAGGAAACCAACGATTCGCCGGGCATCGCGTCGCCCGGTCGATCGATCATCATCACGGTCAAAAGCAACGGCAGGTAGATCACGCTGGCCAGGAAGAGCTTGCGGGCACGCTGGTCGGTGCGCTGGAGGAGCATGCGGATCGCCAGCCACGTCAGCCACGCCCCCAGCGCCGCGGCCGCGGCAAGGTAGACCCAGCCGGTCAGGCCGATCCGCGTCGCCATCAACGTCACCGGCAACAGGGCTAACGCGTAGGCCAGCACGACCACGCCGGTCAGCCGCCCGCCCGGATCGTGCGACGGCAGCATGCGATACCCGCCCAGTTCGTAATCATGTCGATACATCCACGCCAGCGCGAGGAAGTGCGGCATCTGCCAGACGAACAGCACCGCACCCAGCACCCACGCCCCGGCGTCGATCGATCCGGTGGCCGCGGCCCCGCCGAGCATCGGCGGGATCGCACCGACGACGGCGCCGACGAGCGTGTTCCAACTCGTCCGCACCTTAAGCGGCGTGTAGACCGACACGTACAGAGCGATGTTCAACCCGGCCAGGGACGCGGCCAGCAGGTTGACGCCGAGTGTGAGAATCGCCAGGCCCACGATGCCGCAGACCATGGCAAAGGCGACGGCATGGGCGGGGCTGATGCGGCCGGAAGGCAGGGGGCGGTTCTGCGTGCGGGGCATGCGCGCGTCGCGCAACGCTTCGACCCACTGGTTGAGCGCGTTGGCACACGCCGCCGCCAGGGCCGTCCCCACCGCGGTGAGCAGCAGCGTCACCCAACTGACGCCCGAATCCGAGCCCATGACAAATCCGACGACCGCGGTCAGCACGACCATCAGCGTCAGTCGACTCTTGGACAACTGCATGTAACAGTCGACCCACTCGCGCAAGCGCGACGGCGCGGCGGCAACCGGGCGGCTGATCTGTCCCACGGAGGCGGTGGTCATCGGCTCAATCCTCGAAGTCTGCCATAGTAGGCCGGGGGTCACCGACCAGCAACCCGCGGCGTGAGGTTGTGTCGACGATGCGAGTTGGACATGCGTATCCTACAATCGCATTCACGATGAACCAGACAACGATTGGCAGGGAACCGGTTCGGGGCAGCGATGTGCTGGCGATCGGGTTCGGCACGACGGTGGCGATGTGGATCGTCGGCTACCTGTTGCACATGCCGCTGGTCGGCGCGGCGCCCTGGGTGACGTTCGCGGCGATCGTCGTGCTGCTGGCCGGCGGCGGTTACGTGCTGGGCAGGTATTCGCCACGCACCTGGCGCGGGGCGATCGTGCTGGGCCTGGTCATCGCGGCGGTGAACCTGCTGGTCGTCGGCTCGGTCGTCAGCGGCGCCGAGTCGCGCCACACGCTCATGGTGGGCCTGCCGGGATACGTCGCCGCCACCCTGCTCGTCGTGTGCCTCGGCTACGCGATCGGCCGGCGCAGGCGCCCGGCTGAACTTCCGGGGGTCAACCTTCCGGGGGCCAACCTTCCGGGGGTGGATTGGACGGGGCACCTGGCCACGACCGCGGTGTTCGCCACGGGCCTGGTCGTGCTGGCCGGGGGGCTGGTCACCGGTTTCGACGCGGGGTTCAGCGTGCCCGACTGGCCGAACACGTACGGCTCGAACATGTTCCTGTTCCCGCTGTCGAAGATGACCGGCGGGATCTATTACGAACACACGCACCGCCTGGCCGGGACGCTGGTCGGCCTGATCGCCATCACGTTAGTGGTGCACACGCTGACCGGCCCGGCGGCGCGCAGCGTGAAGCTGTTGTCGGTCGCGGCGTTGATCATGGTCTGCCTGCAGGGCGTGGCCGGGGGCGTGTGGGTCACGGATGTGCAGGTGGCCGAGCAAGAGGCGGAACGGATGGCCGCACCGGTCGAGGCGACACCGCACCTGCCGTACATCCTCTTTCACGGCACGTTCGGGCAGGTGGTGCTGGGGGTGTTCGTGATCTTCGCGGCGATGCGGTCGCGGGCCTGGCGCGAGGCCGCGCCGGTGCGCAGCGACACCGCTTCGACCGACCGCTTCCTCGCCGCGGCATTCATCATCGCCATGCTCATCCAGCTCATGCTGGGCGTGGTCCTGCGCAAGACCGGGAACATGCTGCTGATGCACATCACCTTCGCCGCGCTGGTGGCGACGCTGGGCATCGGCGTGGGCGTGCGGGCGTGGGCGGTGCGCGGGGCGCAGCACCCGGCCTTGCGCCGCGTCGGCAAGGCGCTGCTCATCGTGCTCGGACTGCAACTGCTGCTTGGTTTGGGGGCGCTGTATCACCGCGGGCTGAATCCAACCTCCACCGTGGTCGTCGGGTCGGATGACGTCAGCACATCGACCGAGGCGTTGATCACGACGTTGCACCAGACGACCGGGGCAATTCTGCTGGCCCTGGCCGCAGCGGCGGGCGCGTGGACGTTTCATCTGCTCCGACCGCTCAAAGTCGCTCCGGCTCAGCCTGGTCGCCCGCCATCGACGTCGGCAGACGCCACACCGCACTGCCCGACCGGTTCGTGAAGTACAACCGGCTGGGCGTCAGCTCATCCGGGCTGCCGTCGGACCAGAACGCATCGAACTCCTCGGCCGCACCGATCGGGCGGCGCACGTAGTTGTGGTTGAGTTCACTTGCGCAAGTGAGCTGCCGCTCGCGCTGCCAGGTCACGCCCTGGTCGGCGCTGATCCAAATGGCGAGCTCACCACCGCCGCCCCATGTCTGAGGTCCCGGCTCGGTCGGGCCGATCACACGCCACACGTCATCGGCCACATCCAGCGAACCGGTGTCGTAGTTGTGGCTCGACCGTGTGACCTCGTGAAACACCCATTCGCTGCCGGTCCAGTGCACGACCGTCCACATGCGCGGATCGCCCTGCGGTCCCGGCTGGTGGTGTGACGAGACAACACACAAGATCACCGGTCGGCCCTCGCGGTCGAAGGCGATGTCCTTCATGTAGACCAGCCGCCCCTCGCTGCGGTAGTCGCGCACCAGGGCCGCGCACCGTGGATCGGTCATCGGCGTGTCGATCGGTTCACCGGTGACGGTGCGCCACGTTTTGCCCAGGTCATCCGACTGCACGAAGTAGAGGTTGGTGCGCCGGTCGCAGTCGCCCTCGGGATGCAGGTTGAAGGCGGTGATGAGGTGGCGGCCACGCTGACGGGAAGTCTGGTAATGCCCGCCCATGCCGGCGAGTTTACGGTGCTCGTTCCACGTGCGGCCGTCGGGTGTGCTTCGGTTCCAGTACAACTCGCGCAGGCCGGTGTACTTGGTGAACAGATGCACAAACCCCTCGCCCTCGAACCACCACGGCTGGGGATAGGTCATCTCTTCTTCGCTGACGAGTTCGAAGTCGTCGACGTTGAACGGCGCGCGGCTGCGGTACTTGAAGCCCGGTCGCTTGCGGCCGCGCCCGCTGACGAACACCCACACGTGGCCGTCCTCAGCAATGCACAACGACCCGTTGTCGTGCGGATCGTCGACGCCCTGCTTGTCATGTACGAGCGTGGGGCGCGGCACGACGTGGCGTTCATGGTCGTAGGACGAAGCCATGACCAGCAGGTGACGCTCGCCTGGCGATCGTGTGCCGCCGTAGGTGAAGAAGGTCTTATTGACCTGCGGCGCGTAAATGGCCATCGGGACGTGCTTGGCGGTGTAGGTGCCGAGCCCGCCGGAGTATTTGTCGCCGTATTCGGACTTCTGGCCGAGTTCGAACCAGATGCCGGCGTAGCCGTCGCGTTTTGGGTTCATCGTGAGGGTTACCGTGCGGCGGGCTGGGGCGCGCGGGGAGCATGGGGCACGTCAGCCGGCCAGTCGAGTTCAACGCCCTGGTCGAGGAGCAGGTTCTGGAAATCGCGCAGTCGATCGGGTTCGTTGCGGACGCCGCGCGGCGACACGTCGTGCCGCAGGCAATACGCCGCCAGCGCCCCGGCCGACTCGCCGATGTTCCATTCCACCGGGTGCAGGCGATAGCAGCCGTTGGTGATGTGGGTGGTGCCGATATTCTTGCAGGCCGGCAGCAGGTTCTCCATGCGCCGGGGGATCAGCGCGCCCAGCGGGATCTGGAACGGCATGCAATCGGTGTCGACATAGTTGTGGTTGGCCGTATCCGGATGCAGGTCGATGCGGTAGCGGCCGACGCCGACGGAATCCTCGAAGTATTCCGAAGCCAGACCCTCGGGCTGGTGCGTGGCGGGTTTGGCGGGGATGCCGGGGTTCCCGCCGCGGGCGGCGACGCCGACGTGGTTTTCCGTGACGGTGAACTCAGCGAGAATGCGCCGGGCCTCACGGATGTACGGCGCCATGGCCAGGCCGTCGGGCGTGCCGGTCAGGTCCGGCCGCAGGTACGCGCCGGGGTAGCCGGTTCCGCCGTCGGCGCGCGGCGCCTCGGTCTGAATCCAGTGCACCAGGCTCAGCGACAACTGCTTCGACCGCGCCAGGTGATGCGCCACCTCGTCGGCCGGCTTGTCGATGATGTTCGCCAGCCAGTAGTCGTTCTGAGGCCAGTTGACGATCGTCGCCTCGTGAACCTCGTGGCCTGGCACATAGTGGTCCCGATTGATGATCTGGCGATACGAGAACAGGGCCTCGTAACCCTCGCGGCCCGCGGCTTCCTCGGGCATGAACACCAGCTTGCGTTGGCCGAGCGTGAACGGATCGGTCGCCTGCCACGACAGCAGCGGACCCGTCCACGCCGGCGTCATCTCCGGCACGTAGTTCCGCCAGAAGTCATATTCGTGCGGCTTGTCGATCGTGTGGTCCGCGCCCGGCGTCGGGTCGAACGCCAGCGGGAAACACCACGTCAACGCCTGCACCGCGTCGGGGTCGGCTTCGTCGAACGCGCTGGGCTCGCCGGTGTCGGCCTTCGACTCAGCGCCGCTGACGTACTCCGTACCACTGAGCGGCAACAGCTCGCCCAACTCCGTCGCATCGATCACGTAACGCGCGGTGATGGTGGTCGGGCTGCCGTCGTCGGTCGATCGCATGGTGACGCTGCGGATGCGGTCGCCATCGATGTCGCAGGCGATCGGCTTGCAGCGCAACCGCACGTCCAACCGCCCCGCCGCCCGCTGCGGCAACAGCATCGACTCGATCACCGACAGCGCGACGCGCGGTTCGGCGGCGATGTTCGACACCCAACTCCCACCCGGATTCAGATGTTCGGTCTGCTTCGCCTCGGCCGTCAGGGGGTAGTAGCTGCGGTAGTGCTGGCGGACGTGGTTGCGATAGCTGCGGTATCGCCGCGTGCACCCGCACCATTCGATCCACGGATGCTCGTCGGGCGGCACGGCCTGGCTGGTGAGCTGCCCCCCCACCCAATCGGTTTCCTCGGTGAGGACGACGCGCAAGCCCAGGCTTGCGGCGGTCATGGCCGCGGCACAGCCCCCGACGCTGCCGCCGACGATGAGAATGTCCGTATGAAGATCGGTACTCATATGCCTCTCGCGTCACCGTGCAGGGATCGCCCCGAAACCAGAGCGGCAATTAGTAACATGCCGCGACAGGTCGGGCAAACCATCGTACCTCGAATGATGGGATCGAGACATCACCTGACGCATTTACGCGTCGATGCCGATCCGCCGACTGCTATCATGGAAGTGTACCAACCCCGCATGGAGAGAATCGACCATGTCACACGCGCCCCTCGTCTATGGAGCTTTATTCATCATGACGGCAATACTGGCCATCGATCATGCGCAGCCAGGGGGCGGGTTTCAGGGCGACGCCAAGCGGGAGGGTTTCGCGAAGTTCTTCTTCGATGGCTTCGGCCCCGTGATCAACGACCAGATCAGCAGTTTCCGCTACGAAAGCTTTGATCCTTCCCAAGTCGAAAATATGGCCGGCTCGTCTGTGTCGAACAGTAGGGCCGGACGCGCCGCACGCCGGACTCGCTCAGGTCGGGGTTGCCCATGGGTGGGGCATTTTATCATATAATGGCGGCGTCTCATTTAACCGCTCATTCTTGAAAGGAATGCCATGACACTGCGTGAGAAACTGTTGCTTGGTTTGATTGCCGCCCCGCTGGTGTTCAGCCCGATCGCCCTGACCGGCTGCGAGCAGGACAGCGAGATGGAAGAGGCGGCCGAGGAGGCCGGCAGCCAGATGAAAGACGCGGCCGACGAGGCCGGTGAAGCCGTCGAAGACGCCGGCGACGCCATGCAATAACGAATCGGTCATGGGTCGCATCCCACCCAAGGGCGCGGCCGCACCGATTCAAACAGACTGACCTGTGCCGGGCCTGACACTCGGCGCAGGTTTTTTCAAGCCCCCGGTGCACCACGGTGCCTGGGGCTTGTTTCTGCGCCCGCATACTCAAGCAGGTTTTGCATCGGACGGACATGCGCACGCCCCGCTTGACGCATGCTTTGGACCGATGTGCACACGCGGCAACGGCCGGGTTCTGGGGATAAGGTGTCATCGTTGCAAAGATACGATGCACCGATCCATCGCCTCGCATTGGGCCTCCATGGAATCCACCAAGGCCCACTGCGTGCGGCAGCGTTCGAGATTGTGTTCCGGGCGCCGGGGCTTGTAGTACCGGTCGCCCTGCAGGTAGTCGGTCAGAAAGCGCATCCCGATGGTCATCGTGATGACCATCGCGCCCAGGGGCAGATGCTTCACCTCGGCTGGCGTAAGGAAGTCCCCCGCCGCCTGCAGATAGCCGCTCGCCAACGCCTCGAACATCGGCATCCGCATCGTCACCTTGCGGACATCCGGTTCGTCCTCAGCGACCGGGCTCGTTGAGGTGCGCACCAGATCGCCGAAGTCATACGCCGCCAGCCCCGGCATGACCGTGTCGATGTCGATCACACAGATTGCCTCATGCGTCGCGTCATCGATCAGCACGTTGCCGAGTTTGGTGTCGTTGTGGGTGATGCGTTCGGGCAACTCGCCTTGCGCGTGCAACTTCAGCAGGGACCCGGCCAGATCACGTCGTGCCAGCAGCCATTCGATCTCCGGCTTCGCCGCTGCGGCCCGATCCAAGGCATCGGCACGCAGCGCCAACTCGAACGCCCCGAAACGCTTGCGCATGTGATGAAAATCGGGAATCGTTTCATGAAGTCGATCGCCGGGCAGGTCGGCCAGGCATTTCAAAAACGTGCCGAACGCATACGCAGCCGAACGGGCCTGTTCGGTGCTTTCGATGATGTCGTGGCCGGTCGCACCCTCGATGAACAGATAAACCCGCCAGTCGTTGCCCCGCTCATCGTGGTGATACGCCTGCCCGTCGCGTGTCGGAACCAGTGTCAGGCAACGTCGACTGACCTGCTCACATCCTTCCGCGATCAGGCGGTTGCGCGTATGTTCACAGACACGCTGGACGTTGGCCATCAACGCCGGCACATCGGTAAACACCTTGTGGTTGATCCGCTGCAACAGGTAACGCACGGGGACGCCGGCCTGGTCCACGGTCACCACGTACGTGTCGTTGATATGGCCCGATCCATACGGTGTCACGCCCCGGATATCACCGGGAATCTGAAACGCGTCGGCGACTTTGTGCAGGTCATGCATTACGACACACCCCCGGTGTCTATACCATCAGGCCAGAGGGGTGTGGGATAGACGCCTTGGTTCACCAGTTCCGCGACGCCGCGTGCGACACGGGGCTTGTCTTCGCGATAGGTCACGCCCAACCACCGCGCCTCACATACTTCGACGCGCACCCGCGCCTGACCTGATTCGGTCAGTCGCCCCACCGCCGCCGGCAGGTAGAACTCGCCGGCCGGCTCGTGATCTCGTGCATCAAGGAATTCGTCAAACTGCTCGGCCAGGAACGGAAAGATCGAGGGCGTGAAACCCCACAGGTTCATCGACACCACTTCATCACCGCTCAACGAAACCGTTGCATTGTCGGCCTGAGGATCCTTCGCCACGATTCGATCACCGATGTGATGAATGCCATGGGTCTCGATGACACTTTGCAGTTCACCGCTTGCATCACAACAGCACAACCCGCGCGAAACACTGCCGTATTCCGAGAGGGTGTTCCGCAGCCGATACCCGACCATGGCGTAGTCGGTCGATTCAGGCTTACACGCCCGCAGACAGTCGGCCATGGTCTGGAAACCCGCCGCGCCGTAAAAATCGTCAGCATTGATGACCGCGAACGGTTCCTCGATCACCTGACGTGCCATCAGTACGGCATGACCCGTCCCCCACGGTTTGGTCCTTCCGTCGGGCGGGGTTCGGCCGAGCGGCAATGCCTCCAAATACTGGTAAACGTAAGCCACGGGAATCCGATCGGCATAGCGCCGGCCGATGGTGTCATGAAAGGCGTTGGCAAAGTCGCGGCGGATCACGAACACGACCCTGTCGAAGCCCGCGCGGCAGGCGTCGTAGATCGCGTAGTCGATCAACGTCTCACCGTTCGGACCGACCGCGTCGAGTTGCTTGAGCCCGCCGTAGCGCGAACCCATTCCCGCCGCGAGCACCAGCAAGGTCGGCCTGGTCATCACACGCTCTTTGAAAATCCGACGAATTCAGTGTAACGACTCACGATAGCCGCCCGCGCACGAAGCCTTCGATCGCTTCGTATTCAGCCAGGCCGAGTTGATCGTAGAGCTTGGCGGTGGCGCGGTTGCGGTCTTCGGCCCGTTGCCAGAACTCGCGCTCGTCGATCCCGGGGAACAGGGCCTTGTCCTTCTGGGATTCGTGCTTGAAGATCGCGGCCCGCTTGCACTGCAACTCTTCCGGGGACAGGGGCACGGCCATTTCGATCTGTTCCGGGTCCCACTCCTGCCATGCGCCGCGGTACAACCAGATCTCACACGCGGCGAACCAGTCATCGTTGTCCCGCTGGATGCGGCGCGCGGCTTCGAAAATCGCCGCGAGACTAGTCCGGTGCGTGCCGTGGGGATCGCTCAGATCTCCCGCCGCGTAAACCTGGTGCGGCCTGATCTCGCGCAGCAGTTTGATGATGAGTTGCACATCCTCCTCGCCCAACGGCTTCTTGCGCACGGTGCCGGTCTCGTAGAACGGCATATCGAGGAAGTGCAGGTTCTCATCGGGCACGCCGCAGTACCGCCCCGCCGCGCGGGCTTCGCCTCGACGAATCACCGTCTTGAGGGCCTGAACCTGGTCGCTGTCGACCTGGCCGGGCTGCTTGTTACGAAGGAAAGCTTCCAGGTGGTCTTCCACCTGGCGCGACTTGGCGTCGTCGATGCCGAACAGCCGGTTGAAGTCGACGGCGAAGTCGGCGAATCGCAGCGCGTCCTCGTCAAACACCGCGATGCTGCCGGACACCTGGTAGGCGACGTGAACGTCGTGGCCGTGTTCGACCAGCCGGATCAACGTCCCGCCCATCGAGATCACGTCGTCGTCGGGATGCGGCGAGAAGACGAGGATGCGCTTGGGGAAGGTGTCGCTGGTGTGGCGAACGACGTCGCCGGGTCGGCGTTGCGATTCGGGCTTGCCGCCGGGCCAACCGGTGACACTCACCTGCAGCGAACGGAACACGTCGAGGTTGATCCGGTATCCCGGGCCGTGCGCGGCGATCAGCGATTGCAGGTGGTGTTCGTTGTAATCCTCGTCGGTGAGTTTGAGGATCGGCTTGCCGGTCTGTCGGGCGAGCCAGATCACCGCCTTGCGCATCAACGACGGGTCCCACGCGACATCGCCGAGCACCCAGGGGCAGGCGCGGCTGGTCAGTTGGGCCGCCGCCGCTTCGTCCAGAACGAACTGGGCATCCGGGTGCTGCTGGAGGAACGATGCCGCAACGCTGTTGGTGACTTCACCCTCGACCGCGCGGGCCACGATCGGCGCCTTGCCTTCACCCCAGGCCATGAGGACGACCTTGCGGGCGTTCAGGATCGTCCCCACGCCCATGGTGATGGCGCGGGTCGGCACGTATTCGCGGCCGAAGAAATCACTCGCCGCATCCCGTCGCGTCAGCTTGTCCAGCCAGATCATGCGGGTGCGCGAGTCAGGCCTCGACCCCGGCTCGTTGAAACCGACGTGACCGGTGCGCCCGATGCCCAGGATCTGCAGGTCGATGCCGCCGGCGTCGGCGATGGCCTGCTCATACGCCTGGCAGTAGGCGGGGACCTGTTCCGCGGCAAGCGTGCCGTCGGGCACGCGCCATTGATCCGCGGGGATATCCACGTGGTCGAACAGATGCTCACGCATGAACCGGACGTAGCTCTGCAGCGCGTCGGGCGGCATCGGGAAATACTCGTCGAGGTTGAACGTGATCACGTTCGCGAACGACAAGCCCTCTTCGCGATGCATGCGGACCAGCTCGTTGTAGACGCTGACCGGCGTGGAGCCGGTGGCCAGCCCCAGCACGGCCATTTCGTTGCGCGCGGCCTTATCCCGGATCAACTGAGCGATCTGCTGCGCGACATGGATCGACGCGTCCACGGGATCGTTGTGAATCGACAAGGGAATCCGGGCGGCGGTGGGGCTTGCCGGCGAGGGCGATGCGGCAGGGATGTCGGGGACCATGCGATGTTTCCCTTCGAGGCGTGCGGACGATCCTGATGGTTCAAATTGACAACGGCACCAATTTAATAACAAAACGTTGCAAAATCAAGCCCGGCCGGTTATCGTCCGGGCGGAGCGACCCACATGGCAACGCTGGACCATTCAACTTCACCGGCGTTCGGCCGCATCATGCGGGCGATCCTCGATTCCGGCGGCTTGAGCCGGGCGGAGATCAGCCGGGCCACCGCCCTGCGGCCCAACACCGTGTGCGACCTGGTCGACGCGATGGTGGGATCGGGCTGGCTGCGCGAGGCCGGCCGCCTGCCCCCGGCGAGGCGGACCGAGCGCGAGGGCCGGGGTCGCCCGGCGGTGCGCGTCGAAGCCGACACGCAGGGCAAGGAAGTCCTGGGGCTGGCGATACGTCCGGGACGGGTGGAAGCGATTCGTTTGAATCTGCTGGGCGAGCCGCGCGGCGAACCGGCCGAGGGGCGGGTGTCCACCGCGCCGTCGATCGGGCGCGTGGCCGGCCGACTCGTGCGCCGGATGATCGGCCCACGGACCGCCGCGGTGGGCGTGTCCTCGACGGGCCTGGTCGACGAGGCGGCGTTGAAGCTGCTGTTCAGTTCATCGGCCCCCCACACGCCGGGCCTGTCGTTGAAGCCGATCATCGTCGCGGCAAAGAGCCGC
>CAYYPN010000033.1:0-15947 GCA_964473545.1 uncultured Planctomycetaceae bacterium | reverse complement strand
ATCAGGTTCACGAGCTTGATGACCGGCGCGCGATCGGAAACGTTGAGCAGGTCTTCAGCACTGCCAAGGCTTTTGACCTCATCCATGACCGAGTCACGGTCGAGCTTTTCGACGAACTCCTGGGCCGCGCCGGTCTGCTGGCCGTAGGCCTGGTTGATGGCGCCGGCAAGTTGGCGGTGATCGGCCGGCACCGCGCGAACGGCTCCCCCGACCCAGCGGCGAATGATGTCCTGGGTCTGCATGTCATCAGGGTCGGCCATGGCCAGACGCATCGGGCCATCCTCCGTGGCCAAACCCAACACCTTCTTCCCCCGGGCGAAACCGATGGACACACGCTTGACGAAGCGGGCTGAAGCTTGCGTACCCGACAGGTCGATCGCGTGAGGAGCCCGATCGGTCGCAGCAGACAAGTCACCCGCTGCTGACTGCGCACCGGCGTTGGCGATTTCCGGGATAGCCTGCGCCGCATCGACCTCGACAGCCGAGGGCGCGGCCTGAGGGTTGGTCTGCGACGAAACGATCATCATCAATCTCCAAGGTTCGTCCGGACCGACCATATGTGCGGCCAGACAGTATTGTACACCAAGGTGGTGCAATCCAGACCGGGCAACCAAGTTCCAAAGGGCGGACTGCACCCTTGCGCACCGCAACTCATAAAGACTGAGACGAGGCATTATGAGACGATGTTCGTCATACGGGCCTTATTCAATTTCTAACGGCTGAGAAACCGGAAACTCATCCGTCAATTCAGCCCGGGCGACGGATTCGCTGGACAAAAACTTCAGGTCCTTGAACTTGTCATCCCGCAGGATCGTGGCGCGGATAAACACAAACAGCGTCGACTGGTTCTTATTCGTACTACGGCTGGAGAACAGGTATTCCACGATGGGGATGCTGCCCAGGAAAGGCACCTTGCTGATATCTTCAAAGACATTTTCGCGCGTCAATCCGCCGACGACGATGGTGTACCCGTCGGGAATGGTGACCTTGCTGGAAATTTCGTCGGAGCTGCGCGGCGGGGGAACGCCATCGGCCCCGGTGCCGCTGAAACTACTCAAGGTGATCCCATACTCCAACGTCAGGTAGTCCCCTTCACTGATCTGTGGAGTAATATTGATGGTGGTGCCGGCGGTGGCGAAGCCGCCGAAGCTGGTCGTCGACGGGGCGCCCGTCACCTGACTGGTGGTGGTGAAAGGCTCTTCACTTTCACTGGAGAGTTTGCCGGTGGCGTTGTCGTTGACCAGCACACTCGGCCGCGACAGGATCCGGGTACGTGAATCCGTTTCCAAGGCGCGAATGACCACCTGGGCGATGTCCGTCCCCAGCAGCGCCCCATTGAAGCCGGTGCCCGGGCTGATGGAAATACTGCCGGTATTGGGATCACCCGTGGACAGACCGAATTGGCTGAAGTTCAGTAAAACGCCGTCACCGACCGATTCGTCGCTGTGAATCTCCACGCCCAGCGAAAAACTGTCGCTCGTATCGAGAATGACTACCGTGGCCTCGATGAGCACCTGCGGCCGACGAACGTCAAGGCGCCGAATCAGCTTTTCATAGACTTGCTGCATGGCCGGCGGGGCGATGACAATGAGCGTGTTGGACGGCTTGTCCGCGAGGATACGTGCCTCGGGCAACTCCGCTCCGGAAGCGTTGGGCGCGAACCGGCTGAAGTCGACCGAACCAGCACCACGATTGACCTGGGCTTCAGTCGGACCGGCGTTGATGACCTCCGGACCGGATCCGTCGGTTTCAGCTTCGGCCGCCTGTTCGTCGCTCCCCAGCCCGCCGGCTTCTTCAATCCCCCGCAGCGTGGCCATGACCTCGGCCACGTCGGCGTTTTCCAACTTGTAGAACCGAATCGGGCTCGCCGCCTCCGCCTGGGGCTGGTCCATCGTCTCCTTCAACGATACAACCTGCCGGTGAATCTCATCCGTGGCCGTGACCACCAGAATGTTCGCATTCTCGTCGATCACCGACTTGTACAGCCGATCTGCCGCGAGTTCGCCAATCAGACTCATGGTCAAGTTGTCGATACTGCCGGCCTCGACATACTTGAACTGATAGAGCTGGGTGGTCAGGTTGACGGGGGTATCGATCGCATGAATCACACGGATCGCATCTTCAACCATTTCATCGGTGCCAATCACGATAATCTGGTTGGTGCGATCATCCGCCATCAGCATCGGCTGGTCTCGGGCATGCTGACCGCCGGCGATTTTGCCCTTGGCGGAAAGGAGCTGCTCAACTTTAGTCTGAAGGATCTCCGCTTTGGCATGCTCGATGGGAATGAAACGGACCTGCACCGGCGGACCGGGCTGGTCGACCAGGGCAAGCATTTGGGCGAGGCGCCCCATGTTGCTGCCATAGTCCGTGATCACGAGCATATCATGCTCGGTGAGCGTAATCATATTGGCCTGCGCCGCGGCGAGGAACGGGGTGACGATCGTACTGGCCTGGCTTGCCGTGGTATTGTTCAACTCGAAAACACGCGTCACGGCAGAGATGCCTTTGCCCATCACCGAGGTGTTCGCATCGTCGCTGTCCAGACCGGGCGTCAGCTTCGTCATCTGCACTGACCGTTCGATGCGCATCGTGCCGGGCACATCGGTCGGCACCAGCACCAGGCCGTGCATCTGCATCGCGCTTTCCAACAGCGACATCAAGGCGTCGGCGGGGATGCGGCGCGGCGCCTTGAGGGTGAACTGCTGCCCGAGCACATTGCCTTGATGGATAAAGTTGATGTTGTGCCGCTTGGCCACGTAGTCGATCAACATCTCCAGCGTCACCGTTTCCGGAAAATTCAGCGTGACCATGTTCGGCTCGACGCCATCACCCGCCCCCACTTCTTCCGTGATCGATTGCGCGAGGATCGGCCGACACAACACACCGGCCAGGATCAGGCAGGCGATCGGCCAAAACATTGTTCGAGACATCAGGCTTGCTCCATATCCACAGGTCCACGCCGCCTATCGGCAAGGCCCGTATGCTACGCGATAAACGTTCAGGTTTGATTAAGGCCTGACGGCCCATATGCCGGAGATCATCGGCCCGGATTTCCCAATAAACGCTCGTCCGGACAGGTCTTGAATCGCGCTCAACCGGCGTTGGACTTGGCGACCCGCTCCACCTGGTCCAGATAGTCCTGCACGTTGTCACGCGGGTTGATCCGCTGAGCCCGTCGCAGCAGTTTCAAGGCATCCGTGTAGTTTTTCTGCTGCACTTGCAGTTGAGCGTGACGCACCAGCGCATCGGCTTCGTGCTCCTCAACGCCGGCCGCCTGTTCCAGGCGATGCTCGGCTTTGGCGTAGAGCGCGCGGGCATCTTCCCGGGCCTCTCCAGCGGCGGCTTCCTTCTTATCGGCAGCCAGCTTCGCAGCGCGGTCGGCCGCGGCCTCCGCCTTGCGTCCGTAGTGCTGGCCCAACTGGATCAAGGCGTCGCCGTCCAGTGGATCGAGTTGAACAAGGCGTTCGAGAATCGCCGCGGCTTCCTCACTGCCTTCGCCGCCCTCTGCCAGCTTCATCCGGGCCTGAATCCGCAACAGGTCCTTTCGCACGTCGTCCGAGAGCTGGTCAACGAACACGACTTCGATGCGTTGAATCAGCCGCTCAGCCTGATCCATCGCGCCGTGCCCGGTCAACGCCTTGGCCGCTCGTACCACTCGATCCGGTCGACCGGGCTTGTCCAGTTCCATCGATCGCATGTAGGCGTCCGCGGCCATGGCAAACAGCTCTTCATTGATATAGATGTCGCCAAGGGTGCTGAGCGTCTGGTGGGTTGAAGCGCCCATGCGATCAATCAGTTCGTAGTTCTCGGCAGCGTGTAGCGGCTGATCGAGACGAATGAACGCATTGGCCTGCAACAACCAGAGTTGCACCCGCCGGGGTTGCTCCGCGATGAGCATGCGGCACAGGGCCGCCGCCTCGTGGAACCGTTCCTGCTCAAAAAAGCTCTGGGCCAGCCCCATTTTCCAGTCGAACGTTTCCGGATCGAGGAGGATGGCGTTGCGGAACGCCGACTCGGCGGAGATCGGATTGTTGAGGCGGGTGTAGGCGAAGCCGAGCAGGCCGTAGGTCACGGAGTCGCCGCCACCGAGTTCGACAACGCGGGTCAAGGCGGGAGCCGCCCGATCGTACTTCTGCGTGCGGATGTAGATCACCCCCAGGTTGCGCCAGGCGCGGCGGAACCTGGCGTGCTTCTCGACCGCAATGCGGTAGGCGGCGGCGGCGGCGGCCAGAGCCTGATCCTTGGCCGCCTGGGACTCCTGGACCGAAGCGGGGTCGTTGGGATCATTCGGCTCGATCGCGCCCTCACGCTGGAAATGGAGGTTGCCGACGGTGAAGTCGAATACGGCGCTGGCCGAGTCCCCACGGTTTTCCTCGAGGAGTGCCAGCGCATCGTCCATCCGATCGTTCTTCATATGCTCGAGCACCTCGAGCATCACTTCACGTTCCTGGGCCGTCACCGCCGGTTCCAGATCGTTGTTGGCGATGTAGCTCTCGGCGAAGCGCTGTTGGAAGATCTCGGAGTTCCAGATGTTCAGTTCATACTGAGTCAGGCCGCCCGGCGGATTGACCGGCGGATTGGGCGCCGTTTCCGGCGCCGCCGATGCAGTCACACCGGCGCAGGTCAACACGAGCGCCCACAGCACAAGGCCAAGAGCGTTGCGGGAGGATCGGATATTGATGCGGACAGACATGGCTAACTCCATGGCTATGATTCAGGGAATTTGATAGGGACGCCCATCCGGAATCGAACCGGCTCGCCGTTGCGCCGGCCCGGCTCGAAACGCCACTGCTTGACTGCATTGAGGGCCGGGGTGTTGAACGCTGGATCATCGGACCGTTGAATCTTCGGATTCTGGACGCGGCCCCGTTCATCGACGATGAAAATAATGAACACCGTGCCCGGGGCAGCCTGACGAACACGATCGGTCATCACCGGGCTCGCCTGGTAGATCACTCGGGGCTTCTGGTCGAGTTCGGCCACATCGAACAATCCGCCCGAGGATTCGCTGCTCGAGTCGATCACGTGCTTCAGATTGACAGTGAAGTCAGCCTGGGCCCATCCACCAACCCCACCGGCGCCCAGCAACAACTCCAACTGCTCGAGACTCAACGGCTCGGGCGCTTCGGACAACTCCGGCGGTTCGGGCTCTTCCTCTTCCTCCTCTTCTTCCTCCGGCTCCGGCGGCGGCGGCGGCGGCGGTTCGATCACCACATCCACATCACTCACCACCGTGCTGTCATCCGGCGGCTCGCCGATCACCTGCATCAGGGGAAGGACGAAAAAGAACACCGCCGTCAAAAACGCCGCCCCCAGCAACACCAGCACAGGATGCAGCAGATTGCGCCAGCGCGACGAAGCGTTGCCGTTTGCGAAGGTATTCATCGCCCACCTGCCCGCCGCGTGGCAATGCTCACTTCGGTCGCTCCGGCCAGCTTGACCTCGCCCAGAACGCGCACGAGCAGCGCCGACCGGGCGTTGGTGTCCGCTTGGATGATGACCGGCATGTTCTCTTTCTGCAGTTCGCGCCGAATCAGTCCCTGGACACCCCCCACCCCGATCTCACGGCCGCCGTACACGACGTCGCCGTCCGGCGTTACCGCAATGATCAGGCTGTTCTTCTCCAGTTGTTCGCTGGTCACCGCGGGCGATTTCTCAATGTCCACGCCCGGTTCTTCCACGAAGACCGTCGTCACGATGAAGAAAATCAACAGGATAAACACGCAGTCGATCAGCGGGGAGATGTCGATCCCGGCCTCACTGCTGTCATCGGATTCGATGTTGCGAAAGCGTCCCATGTCGTCACTCAAATCGTCAGCGAGTCAAACACCTGCTCAGGCGGCTTGCTGGGCCTGCAACTGGCGGTAGCGAATCTGTGTACATACGGTCTCCAGATGCGCGAGGAAGGCCTTGTATTTCTCGTGCAGTCGAACAAGTTGGTACTGGAAAAACAGCCCCGGCAAAGCGATGACCAAACCGGTCTCCGTCGTGATCAGTGCTTCGGAGATACCCTGCGCGACCAGGTCCATGGTCTGGTCGCCGCCGGCGCCGGTAGCCAGGGCGGCGAATGTTGAGAGCATGCCCGTGACCGTGCCGAGCAACCCGAGCAGGGGGGCGGCGCTGACGCAAATACGCATCACGCGCAGGTCGCGGGCAAATGGCGTGATTTCGATCTTGCGCAACTCTTCGAAGAACTCGGTGGTGTCCTCGAGGGTCTGGCCGCCGGTGACGAAGTCGATCATGCGACCGATAGGCCCGCGACGTTCCTGAGGATGATCGATCCAGCGTCGCCACTTTCGCTCGGGTACTGACTGGAAACCCTTGCCGCGCAGTTTCAGCCAGACATGCATACCCAGGGCGAACATGACCAGCGCGTTGATCGCAATCGCCGGCATGGCCCATCCCCCCTGCTGCCAGATGGTCCACGCCTGGCTCGGCAGATCGCTCGCTCGTCCGTAAATCGATTCGAACGTTACGGCATTGGCATCGTCGGTCGTAGAATCGATACCCGCGCTACCGTTGTTTCCCGCCGCAGTGGACATCGCGTTGGCATCCTGGGCTTCAACCGACGGCGCGACCGCCAACAAGACAAACATCGCGGCCATCGCCGCAAGCGCAACCCTCGCCCGTACGCCAGGTTTTTGTGGCGAGTCGCCGCGGATTCGGTCAACGGGTTGTGGAGCCATTTGCCAGGTCATTACGGGTCTCGAGGCGTACGAATCGCTCAGGCTGCATCATCTACCGGCTTTTGCCGCGACTTGCTGATCTGATTGACCAGGGCGACGGCCGCCTTTTCCATCTGGTCGATCACGCCGCGCGCCTTGCGTGACAGGAACGCATGCAAGAGCAGGGACGGGATCGCGATGATCAGGCCGAACTCCGTGGTGACCAGCGCTTCGGAGATACCGCCGGACAACGTCTTGACGTCACCGGTGCCGAAGACGGTGATGAGTTTGAAGGTGTTGATGATACCGGTCACCGTGCCGAGCAGGCCGAGCAGCGGCGCCGATGCAGCGGTGATGGCGACGAACGGCAGGAAACGCTGCAGTTTCAATCGGGTCGACAGCACTTTTTCATACATGATCTCTTCGATGAGATCACGGGGCTCATCCAGATGTTCGACGCCGACCTGGAGCATCTCTCCGGCCGGTCCGTTCATCTTCTGCGCGACCGCTTTGGCCTGGGCTTTGTCGCGTTGGCCGACGGCGTCGAGGAGCGCGTTGATGCGGCGCTGGGAGGGCGTTCGCACAAAGCTCAGCCCCACCCACTTGTACAACGCGACCAGGAACGCCGACGCGGCCAGGATGCCGATCGGAATCATGACCGGACCGCCCTTTTGGATGTGTTCCCAGAGCGTGTCTTCGGTCTCGGCAATCACATGCGCATTGCCCAGCGTCGGATCGAGGGGAAAAATGTTGCCATTCCCGGCGATGATGTCGGCGGCGGCCTGAACGGTCTCGGGATTCTCAAACTCAACGATCGTCGGTTGCTCCGCCCCACGCCTTCGTTCGGCCGTACCGACGTATTGGCCGTCCGCCGACTGGAACAGCGCCGTCGGCCCGACCAGGAGGAAGGTGCCGTTCTGCACGATACCTTCCGGATCGATGGCCTGTCCCTGGAATCGCGTGCCGCCGAGGATGTCCTCCAGACGTTGCAGGGACAGGGCCAGCACTTCGGCCTGGACGTCGATGACCTCAAACTCCGAAAGGTTCTCGTTGGCCGCGGCATCCTGCGCCTCGTTGATCTGCTTTTGGTAGCGCTGCATCTCGGCAATGTGCAGGCGCGTTTCGAGATTGCGAATGTACTCGCTGAGCAGGCTGTTGCTGAGGAAACCGGCCTCCTTCTTGCGCTGCGAGATTTCCTTCTCGAGGTTGCTGACGCTCAAGGCACGGGTATCGCGCTCGCGGGTCTTGGTGCGATGCTCGCGGCGAATCTCGGCCAGTTCAGCTTCGAGGCGGCCCAACTCTCGCGTCAGCGGGATCTTCTCGTCGGAGATCTGCTTGCGCACGCGATTGAGCGCATCCCTGCTTTCTTCCAGCCGCTGCTGCATCGTTGACGCCGCCTCACCGAACGAACGCGTCGCTTCGACAGGTCCCGAAGCGTCTTTATCCGTTGCGTCGGCTGCGGCGTTGGGGGTTGCAGCCTTCGACGAAACGCCGGGCGCGTTCGGGTCGGCGGGCGCGTTGGCATCCGCCGTCGGCGCGGGCGGCTCAGCCGTGACGCTTTCCTGGGCAACCGCCGACGTGATCGCGGCGGCAAGCAGGACCATTATGAATACAAGGTGGCGTGTGATGATCATCGGTGGCTCGTTATTGAAGGACCATGGGTAATTGCACGAACGTCGCGACGTCCTCGTTGCGTAAGATGGCGATCACCCGCTCGATATCGACGGCGGCCGCGTCCTGCCGGCTCCACTGCCACTGGTCAGCCGTGGCGGTGCCGACACCGGCAACCTGGCCGTTCACACTCACGAAGTAGCTCTGGCCCAGTCCGACATACACCGAGGTCACCTGGGCCGAGTTACCGCCTTCGAGTTTCTGCACTTCGCTGTACAGGGTGATTTCGTTGTTGAACTTGTTGATATCGTTGAGAATGCCCACGACATTCTGGAAGCGGCGTGAGAGGGTGATCTCTGTATTGTTCGGGTCTTCGGGGATCTGCTTCCGCAGGACCCGGACCGCTTCGCGTTCGCTGGCCTGATCGGGTAGTCGCTTGAGCACATGTCGGGTGCGCCCCTCCAGCCTGGTCACGAGGGTCGTGAGATCCTCCGCCGAGGCCTTGAGGCGGTCATTCTCCTGGCTCAAATCGTTGTGTTTCTGCTCGTACTCGGTGATGCTGCTCTCCGATTCGGAAATGCTCTCACGCAAAGATGCGATTTCCTGTTCCATCAGGGCGATCTGCTGCTTGAGAATCTCGCGCGCGGTCACCCAGTTCTCACGTTCCTTGGAAATCTGTCGCTCGGTCTCGATCCACAACTGCAGGGTCGTCCGCGTGTCGAGCAACTGCTGCCGCACCTGGCTGGGCTCTGTTTCTGATTCGCTCTGGGCGGAGGCCGGCGGCACCGCGATGGCGAGGGTGACCACCAAGACGGGGAGTATGCTGCTTGGGTGACGCAAGATGTGTGTTGTCCTGATCATAGTCTGTTCATCCGATCGAGACTGCGTTGATGCGACTGGTATATCTCAGACGCGTGGCATAGCTCACGAGAATACTAAAACTCGAAGTTCGCACTGATACTTACTGAGAAATCGATTCCCTCCGTATGTGAGGTCTTGACCGCTTCACCATCAACAAATTCAGAACGATAGACCGTTTGGCGCTTGGAGTTGGTCAGGTTCTTGGCCGAGAATTTCAAGCTTATATTGTCACCGATCTTTTGCGACAACGTCAAATTCAGGGTGTCGAATTCTTTTTCGTAAACACCGGGCACAAAGAATTGAGCCTCATTACCAACAACTTTGCTTGTACCAGGGGAGGCGATGAGTGTGTCGCCACGCACCGTATAAAACAGGGACAACTGCGATCCCGTCTCCGGCACGTCCAGCGTCATGAACAGGTTGTAAAGATAGTCCGGCGCATTGGTCATTGGGATGGTCGCGATCGGTACATCCGCCGCAGCGAGTTGATCCCTCTCGAACTCGCGCAATTCTACTTCGGTGTCCAATAGCGTTGCATTGCCGCCTATGGTCACCCCCTGCAGCGGTTCGAAAAATCGCCCCAGATTCTGGCGCACCTCAAACTCCCACCCCTTAATGCGCCCTTTCGGAAAGTTCACCGGGATGATGATATTCGACTGCCCTTGAGCCTGTTGGACCACCTGAATCGGCTGGTCGACATCCTTTTTAAAATACGAGATCGACAAGAGACTGTCAGGGAACGGTCGGTAATCTAAGCGCAGGTCATAGTTCTTTACCGAACTCATGACGAGAAAGGGATTACCCACAAACGGCGTCTCACCCCCAAAGAGAGCCTGCGAGACGGGAGTCAGTTCGCGGAATGTTGGCCGTGCGATGGTTTCACTATACGCCGCACGAAGAGTCAGACTGTCCCACGGTTTTAAGATGGCGCCTAACGACGGCAGAATGTCGCGTTGCTCTAAGTTGGCATCGATGCCCCCAACGCCCAAGGCGCTTTCCACGAAGGCCAGGTTGACCGGAATACCCGGCGTGCCGCCAATCTGCTCCAGCACCTCACCGTCCAGCAGGATATCTGTGGTGTTCGTATCAGGTGCGACCTTCGTGGACAGTCGCGTCTGCTCGTAACGCACGCCCCCCACCACCTCGAAAAACGACGTGATAGGCAAATCAACCATCCAGTACCACGCATCGATAGCCTGCTTGCCCGTGTACTGGAAATCAACGGGTGTGGCACTGAGGTTGCCCAGGTTCGAATAAGTCAGACCGGACAAATCCGGCGGGGATGAGGTGTCCAGCGGGTAATCTTCGGGATTAGAGATCGCATCGGACAACCGCGCCTCATCAAAGTCCGCGAACAGGCGAATACCACTGTTGTTCAGCAGGGCGAAAGTGTCTTTCGTAAAAGTACGTTCTGTCTCATCATCGAACAGGCCAACCTTGATGAAACCCTCATCACCCGTCCACTGGCGGAATGGTAATTCCAGGTTCAATCGGTATTGCGTGCTGTCCTCTTCGATATCACGATACACCACGTTGTAGGGGCCCAGGCTGGCTACATCAAAGGTTACGGTGTTCTGTTCACCGGAAACAAAAGGGCCAATTTCTGCCGCTGACAAGAATTTCGAATCGAAAATTCTTGTGCCGGGTTCTTCGCGGCGTGAGAAACTACTGGCGACATTCCAGTCAAACGCAGGCGCCAGGACCTCCAGTATCCCTTCCAGGCCGGCGCCGTCCTTGAAAAAGGGAGCGGCATGCCGGCCGCTGAATTGCAGGCTTTGGACGGTTCGTTCCACGTACTCTTGAGTTTCAAGTCGCCGGAAGGGGGCGAAGTTACGCAAGTCGTCACCCGTGCCGTTGTGGTCCGCACCACCGGGCGTCACGACCTGGGTCGGATCGTGACCAGGGAATTTCAGAAATTTGCCGCGGGTGTCTTCCCCGATGGTGGCGGAGGAGGTCGTAACGCGTGTGTGCATGAAGGTGACACTGACCTCGTGATCTTCGCTCTTTAGCCCGAACGTACCCAACCCCCCCCATGTGATTTCGTGCTCGGACTGTGTCTCGTCAAACAGATTCGTTAGAACCTGCCCACCCGGGTCCGGTGTCTGAAAGAAGCCTAACGCGCTGTTGCCCGTTACTGCGGGAGCCAAACCCGTGCCGGGCAAAAGATTGCTGCGAACGAGCTGGTCATTGATGCCGTTATCGTGGTGACTGACATCCTGAGCCCAGAAAAAAGTGGCCAGGCCGCCGACGCTGAAGCCCTCGAACAGTTCGCCGCGGACACCACCGGTAACCGACCAGTCATATTGGATCGGCGCATCACCCATGCGCGGGCCGAGATTGCCATTTGAGTCCAAGGGAATATCCGGCATCTGGCCCGGGCTGACGCCATCGAGCCCTTTCAACGTGCCGTCCAGCTCACGACTACCATCCATCCCGAAATACCGAACCCCTCCTCGATCATCCAGCAGAAATTCCCCGCCGCCTGGGCGTTGCGTGTTCACCTCGTACTTGCTTGAGAACTTGATGAAATTCCGTTCTGGAATGCTCTTGGTAATGATGTTGACCGCACCGCCCGAAGCCATCCCCTGTTGATCGGGGGTGAAGGTTTTACTGACTTGGATACTTTCGATCACTTCTGAAGGAAACAGATCCAATTGCACGGCGCGGGTATCAGGATCGGCACTGGGCAACATAAACCCGTTCAACTGAGTACTGACAAACCGGGGGGGCAGTCCGCGTACGGCGGCAAAATTGCCCTTCGTCGTGGTGGCGCCGGAAACCAGCCGCAAGCCCGCCGCCGCGTCGCTCGCACCGGCACGACTGAGAAAGTCCGACCCGATCGAATCCAGAAACTGCGGACTTACCGCACGCAGTTCCAGAAGCCCCACTTCAGTCGGTCCGCCGATCCGTACATCCTGAACGACAAACTCGTTCATATCTGTGAATTCACCGGAAAGCCATACATCGCGCTCAATAACCTGGCCGGGCGATACGGGGACATCCGTGATGACGCGACGGGAGTAGCCGGGCTTGTTAATTACCAGCGTATACGTGCCCGGCTCAATGTCGCCCAAGGTGTAGTTGCCTTGAGGGCCGGTTTGAACTTGTCGCTCAGTTCCGGCGATGTTGACGGTGGCATTGGCCACCGGAGCTTCAAAGTCTGAGTCATAAACAACGCCGCTGATGGAACCCACCTGTTGTGCCGATGCGGTCGCCGCAACGCCCCAAAGGGCCGCGGCAAAAAACATCCGACACAAACGCTGCTTTACCATGGTGGCCCCAAGTCCTCATACGCCTTGTGAAGGAGGGTCCATAAGGTATCGTCGGGTTTCACACCGTGCAAGGCCATCGACGTGCATATTTCAGACAGATCGATCGCTCGGGGGCGACCATTAGGATTCACACGACTTTCCTTAATCGATTGCTCATAAATCTCGCGAGCCTGGTCGGACAAACCCATCATTTGATACGTCTCGGCAATCGGGACCAAAGCCTCTGCTCGCCGGATATTGATGATTTTCTCCCCGTTCACTCTGAATTCGTCCGCGATCGCATCCACCTGTGCGCGAGCTTGCTCGGCATCGCCGGCACGATATCGCAGTCCCGCCAGTTGCGCTCGAAACACGTACTCGTACTCACGATGAGACGGCCAGTTCGCCTGGGCCACGATAGCGTCGGCTTCGCCAATGAATCGCAGCGCCTCGGCATGGTCGCCATTCTCAATCGCCGCCTCAGCCAAAGCCATCAGCATGCTCAGGACCTCGGCGCCGCCCATATTGCGGTGCGATTCACGCAATTTCTGTTCGAGTTCCCGTCGCTTGTCTGCATCTTCGTAATGGCGCTGATACAGCACCAGATAGGTCTCGCTCGCGTTCAGCAGCGGTTCATACAACTGCTTGCCCACCAGTTGATCCAACCGCTCCATCAGCACGTCGTAATCCTCGTTCTCCATCAAGGTGGCGTGAGTGGATTCGGTCTTTCCGCGGTAAGCGTCTTCCGTATTGCGACGTCGAAAATCCCCTGCTGCGTTTGGATCACCCATGAGCATTTTTGCCTCGGTCACACGCAGCTTAATGTGTACGCGACGCCAATCCTGGTCGGCCAGTTCCGCGTACGCATCTGCGATACGCAAATACCGATCCACATTCTCGGTCTGTTCGTTGCGAATCAGGTACAGCGCACATTCCGCCGCGGCGACCCCCCGTCGCCAATTATCAATCTTCTCTACGTACCGGGCGGCGCGGCGCGGCTGATCCATTTCCAAGCATGCCATCACGACGGCCTGCTGTGCTCGCGAACGATTCTTGATGTGTGGATCGTGCGGCATCCTGGATGCCGCGCCCATCGCCAGGTCCAGCAATTTTGCCTGATCTTCCGTCAACGGCGCATCGGGGGGCATCGACTCCACGTCGCCCTGGGGAATCGCCGCCAGACTCGGGCGCAGCGATGCCAGAGACAGCAGGATCAAGACCACACCAATCTTGCGGCAGGAAGTGTCAGTCATCACGAGGGGAACTCCTCAACGGATTCGAGCAGCATCATCGGACGGGGGATAAATGAAACGATGGCAGGGCGCTTCCGTCCTGCCATCGGTAAGTCAACAATGTCGATACGTGTTGCGGAGCGGCTTAGCCGGTGACGCGAACAACGTACTTCTTGGAAGCATCGACCGGAGCGTTCAGCAGGTCGGCCACATTCACAGTACCGCCATCGCCCACAACCGTGCCGACGACGGTCTCGTTGCCATCGGCGTCGATCGCGACGAGTTCGTAGGTCACGCCGTCAATGCTCGTGAACGAGGCGACGGCGGCGAGGTTCAGCGTAGCGATCGGGGCGTCGACCTTTGAACCGACGAGGATCTTCTGAGCGCTTTCGTTCTCGACGGCGCTCATCGCGGTCCAGTCAGCCAGCCAGTTCGACTCGGGGCCGACCGCACCACGGTAGTTGACCGGGGTGTAGAAGCCGTCCAGCGGAGCGACGAACTTCAGGGGACGGACCGAACCCAAGGCGTCGTTGGCCGCACGCGGGTCGAGCGAAGTGATGTTGCCGATCACGCCGTCGCCCGAGTCACTGGAAGGAATGACGAAGGGGTTGCTGGTGACATCGTCAGCACGCACGACCGAGACGATCGGCATGGAGGTAGCGACGAGGTTGTCCAGACCTTCGTTCTCATCACCCGCAGCAGGGCTGGCGGGCAGGGCGAAGTTGGTGTTCGCATCGTCAAGCAGGCCGTATTTGCTGATGCCCCACCACAGGCTGCCGCTGATCTGCAGCAGGTTGGCGTCTTCGACCTGGGCGGTGTAAGCCGCAATCAGTTCAGCGTCGCTCGCGCCGCCGGCGTTGATGACGTTGGCAGCGCTGTGGTACCAGGTGGCGGCGGTGTCCCAACGCTCCTCGAAGGTCAGCGTGCCGATGTGTCCGTAACCGGTGGAACCGTCACCATCGTCACCGTCGTTTTTCAAGGCCCTATCACCTTCAGTCATGAAGATCGAGTTCCACCACTGCACGTTGGCATTGTCGCGGAGCGCGATCAGTTGGTCCGAGGAGTCATTGTCGTTGAGGAAGCTGTCGTTTTCGACTTCCGGAGCACCGATGGTGGTGGCGTTCCAGATGGCGGTGGCGGTCACGGGCTGGCCGGCGGAGTTGCCGTCGGTACCGTCGATCTCGAAACCGTTGTCGCCGAAGCCCGAGCCCTGGTTGAATTCACCAGACGCACCCTGGACGATCAGGATGAACTGCATCTTGCCGCGGTAGCCATGGTCGATGTCGACCGAGTCGTCGCCGATGTTCCAGACGGCCAGGTTCTTGACGTTTATCGTACCGCCGAAGATTTCAAGACCATCGTCCTGGTTGTTCATGATTTCGACGTGGCTGTAGTCCGTGGCACGGCCGACGCCACCAACGGACATGCCGTTGAGCTCGGAGTCGTTGAGGGGGTTGAAGTCATCGCCGCCGTAGGAGATCGAGACGTACTTGAAGACACCGCTGTCGTCGTTGTCATCCAGACCGCCGTAGAGGTTGACACCGTTGGGCAGCGAGGGCAGACCTTCGATGGGCGAGTCCTTGGACACGTCGAAGAGGACCGAGTTGTTGGGATCCTGCCGGGTGTCGCTGATGCGGGCGTCACCGAGGAGGGCGACACTGCCCCATTCAGCCTTGCCTTCGCGCCACTGACCGCGATTGCGGGGGTCCTTGCCGGTGACGTGACTGGCGTCGTCGTCCCAGTTGTCCAGGTCCGTGCGGCTGGTGAAGATGATCGGCTCATCGGCGGTGCCTTCGGCCATGATCTGGGCGCCGTTGGCGATCACGAGGGTGCCGGACACGCCGCCAACGTTCTGGGAACCGAACACGGTGCCCTTTTCGATGGTCAGGGTAGCTCCGGGCAGGACCACCACACGATCGGTGATGTTGTACCACTTGTCGTTGGTGAGGGTGGTGGAGACATTGATTTCGACGATACCGTTGGCGTTGTCGCCGTCGGAGTCAAAGCTGCTGCCGTCTTCGATTTTCACTTCGTTGGCGGTATTCAGCGCGGCTTGGGTCACGGTCGTCAGGCCGAAGCCCGCAATCATGGCAATGGTTGCAAGAATCTTGGAAGATTTCATCTTAGTCAGCTTCCTTTTTTGTGAAGTTTGTATGAGTCAAACTTTTAACTTCGAGTCAGGGTTAAGAACACATATGTAGAACGTCGCGAATCGTGAAGCCGCGTGGGCGTTCAGCGACGACGACGGGCGAGGAACAGGCCGCCGAGACCCAGCAGGGCCAGCGAAGTCGGCTCGGGAGTGGTGACCGCGGTAGTGGTCAAAT
>CAYYPN010000032.1:0-16740 GCA_964473545.1 uncultured Planctomycetaceae bacterium | reverse complement strand
CGCCGTGCCCGCCGCCCTGCTCGTCCTGCTGGCCGTCGGTCATGCCTCGGCCGGCAGCTTCGCCCCCGCCGCGGGCCAGCCCGGCTCCACCGCCATCGCCAAGGACGACCCGGACATCGTCGCCTGGGCCACCGGCGCGACCGTCGTCCGCGGGCCGGTCGACATCGCCGACCCCAACGGCGCCTTGGCCGGCCACGGGTCGCCGTCCGATGCGCTCGGCCAGGCCGAGGGCACATCCACAGATGTCGTCAGTCTCGGTGACGGCGGAACGGCCACGCTCAGCTTCGACCGGGCGATCACCAACGGGCTCGGCCCCGATTTCGCGGTCTTCGAGAACGGCTTCAGCGATACCTTCCTCGAGATCGCTTTCGTCGAGGTCAGCTCAGACGGGACGAACTTCTTCCGCTTCGACGCGGTCAGCGAAACCCAGACCACTACGCAGGTCGGCGGATTCGGCGCGCTCGACCCGACCAACCTGCACAACTTCGCCGGCAAGTACCGGCAGGGCTTCGGCACGCCGTTCGACCTCGACGAACTCGACGGCGTCGACGACCTGCTCGACGTCAAGGCTGTCACCCACGTGCGCATCATCGACGTGGTCGGCAGGATCGACCAGATCACCGACGGCAACGACGTGCTTTACAGCCCGCGGCTCGATTCCGAGGGCAACATCATCAACGACCTGTACAGCACGCCCTTCACGACCGGCGGGTTCGACCTCGACGGCGTGGGTGTGATCAATCACGTTCCCGAGCCGGCGTCGCTGGCGCTGCTGGGCGTGGGCGCGGCGTGCTTCGTCCGCCGCACGCGCCACCGCCGCTGAATTGTTCTGCGAAAAGATCTTTCACCGCTCGCCGGCTGGATGTCGGCGGCCTCATACGCAAAGGAGAAGTCCATGGATTCGCTTCGTGACCCATTGAAGATCGGTCTGTTCGTCGCGGCGACGGTCGCCGCGCTGTCCACCTCGGCCTCGGCACTGAGCTTCGCCAGCCACGGCGCGGTGCCCGTGAGTGAGCCCAACCACAACGTCGCGTTCGGCATCGCGCATCAGCCCGGCGGTCCGCAGTTCATCTACGCCTCCGGCCAGACGCTCTACCGCGCACCGGTGCAGTTCGGCCTCACGACCGGTGACTGGACGACGCTCAACACCGGCCTGAGCTTCGGCGATCCGGCGTTCATGGTCGTCGACCCGGCCGACCCCAATCGCGCCCTGTGGGGCGACGGCGGGGCGTTCGGCGCTGCCCACCCCACGCGCCTGGTGAGTGATCTGGACACCGCCTCGGCCACGTTCGGCTCGCCCATCCAGAACAAGACCCAGACCTTCGCCGGCGTCTGGCGGACCGGCGACGAGTTCTTCATCGCCGCCAACGTCACCGACGGCAACATCAAGTCGAACAAGGTCTTCCGCGTCCACAACGACGGCGGCTGGCAAAGCCAGGAAGTCGCCGACTTCGGCCCGGGCTTTTCGGGGGGACTGACCGTGTCCGACAACGGCGATCTTTTCATCGGCATCAGCGACGCCAACACATTCGCGCCGCGGACGTACCGCGTCAGCAAGGACGACCTCGACCAGGCCATCACCGATCAGACGGTCATCAACGTCGATGGCGACGATGACGCCGACCCGCGCTTCCTGGGCAACCTCGGCGTCAACGGCGACTACGCCGTCGTCGACGGCTGGCTGTTCGCCAGCGGGTTCCAACTCGACGACCAGATCGTCGGCTACCGATTGAGCAACGGATTCACGCGGACCATCAACGTCACCGGCATCAGCGCGCCGTTTGTCGGCATAGATCTTCTCGGCGATGGCAATGACCTGTACGTCATGCGACGCCGCGCTGCGTTCTCGCAGCAATCCGTCGTCGACCTCTACAGCGCGGTGGTGCCCGAGCCGGCGTCGATGGCGCTGCTCGGCCTGGGCGGCCTGGTGCTGCTTCGCCGACGACGCTGAACCGCAGGACCTTCGCGTCGCGGCGGGTGAACCCGCCGCGACGCTTTGCACCGAACCATGCGCATCGCCCGCACACAATCCGCTTTTACGCTTGTCGAACTCTTGGTCGTCGTGGCCATCATCGGTCTGCTGCTGACGATCCTCGTGCCCGCGCTGGGCAAGGCGCGTGAACTGGCCCGTGGGGCGGTGTGCAGCTCCAACCTCCACCAGCTCGCCCTGGCTAACGCGACCTACACCAACGACCACGGCGGCCACTACGCACCGGCCGCGCTGGACCTGTTCAACGACCTGGGCGACGGGCGCGGCGGGCACTGGCGGTGGCACGGCTACCGCGGCGCGGCGGGCGAGGCGTTCGATCCGGACCGCGGCCCGCTCGCCGAAGCCCTGGCCGGTGGCGCGGTCAAGCGATGTCCCTCGTTCGAGCCCGATGGCGGGGTCGACGCCTTCGAGTCCGGCAACGGCGGATACGGCTACAACCACAGCTACATCGGCGGTCGAGCCGATGTGCACGGCTTCGACGCCGCGGCCATGAGGCAGACCGCGAAGATCGGGCAGGTCGGTCGGCCGGCCGAGACGGTGATGTTCGCCGATGCCGCGTTCCTCGATAAGAGTTCGGGCATGCTCAAGCGGATCGAGTATTCATTCACCGAGCCGCCTTACATGCAGTTGACGCCCGGGGAGCCGAGCGACTGGCGGCCCGATCCGTCGATCGCCTTCCGCCACGCCGATCGGACAAATGTTGTCTGGGCCGACGGCCACGTCGACGCCGAGCCCATGGCGTTCAGCCACGCCTACCTGTCCAACGGCGCACCGCCTAAGGACGAGGTGATGGCCGCGGGCATCGGCTGGTTCGGCGCGGATGACAACAGCCTGTTCGATCTGAACTGACCGACTCCACGGAAGGAGCCGACATGGCTCAATGTGTTTTCTACCAGCCGGCCGACCGGGGCGTGCACGATCCCGGCGGCGACAAGGCGATCACCTACTACGGCACGACGTATCGTGTGCCGGCGTCGGCGTACAACACCATCCAGCAAATGGAATGGGAACGCACGCCCCGCGAGATCATCCATCCGATCGAATTGCCCGACGGCACGATTCTCCAACCCGACCCGGCCGGCATCATCGAGCGCACCGACACCCTCGACGCCGACACCGGCGACCTGCTGGTGACCTATCGCGTGCCGTACCATCGCGGGCTTGCCTGATCGCCGGCGTCGGGCATCAGAATGCCCGGCGATTCATCCTTACCACCGGGCCTCAAACGCGCCGACGTGATGGGTGATCCGTGACGGTCGCTTCGCCCCGGCCGGCCAGACGATCGCGACGACATCAAAGCGAATCGCCCTGTCTTCCCAGCGGTGTCGCCGCACGAGGTCCATCGCCAGCGCGGTGAGTTTGCGCTGCTTGCGGGGGTCGACGTGCACTTCCGGCGGCGGGTCGTCGCTTTGCGTGGTCTTGACCTCGACGATGGCGATGGCGTCCCGCTTGCAATCAGACGCGACAAGGTCGACCTCGCCGATGCGCGAGCGCAGGTTGCGGGCGAGGATGCGGTAGCCTTGCTGGCGCAGATGCTTCGCCGCGACGCGCTCGCCGCGCTGCCCGAGCGTCAACTCAACCTGCCAGGGCCAGCGGATCATAAGCCAGAGCATACCACGCGGCAGTTGCTTTCCCAGCCCCCGACATGCGAACATGATGGCGGTGGCTTATGAATCATCGACTCAACAGCGTGTTGCTGCTGCTGGTGCTGGGCATGATGGTCTTCGCCGCGGCACTGCTGCACACGGACCTCAAGCAGCTCAACCGGCAGATGGCCCGGCTGGGCGAACAGCTCGCCGGCCGGGACCCGGTGGTCGTGCGCCAGCCCGCGCCCCCGCCGAAGCTGCCCGAACAACCCGAGCCCGCGCCCGTGCCGCGGCAGGTCGTCGAGGTCGCCGACGACGAGCCGCCCCCGGCAGCGCCGAATAGCGCGGTCGCATCCATCGCGCCCGACGATCCGAATGAAGCAGCCTCACCCGCCTCGCCAATCGCCCCCCAGCCCCGGCCTGCGCCGAGCGGCCCGCGCGCGTGGGACACGTTCGGCCCGACGGTGCAGCGGATCATCGACGAAGTCTTCGACCGCAGGTTCGACGCGGTGTCCGATCGTTTCGATGACGACATGCGGGCCGCCCTGCCGGGCGACCGACTTGCCGCGGCGCTGGGCCCGATCCTCAATCGCGCCGGCGACATGCAGCGAATCACCGATCGGCGCGACGCCCCGGTTCGCCTGCCGCCCCGCCTGCACGCCTACGAAATCGACGTCGCCACCACCCACGGCAAGCTGACCTTCACGATCACCCTCGACGATCAACAACGCCTGGCCGGCTTGTACGTAAAGTAAGCAGGCACGCCCCACGCCGGGCCAGAGCGCAGCGCCGGCCCGGGGCCCTACCCTTCCCGGGGCGGCAACACCAGCATCGCATCGCCATAACTGTAGAAGCGGTACTCGCTCGCCACGGCGTGGGCATACAGTTCGCGCAGCCGTTCCAGCCCGACCCGCGCCGCGACCAGCGCCAGCAGCGTGCTCCGCGGCAGGTGAAAGTTCGTCATCAACCCGTCGACAAACCGCAGCTTGTAGTTCGGCTGAATCATCAGCGTCGTCGTCGCCCGCACCTCCCGCGCCGGCAACGGCTCGGGCAACGACTCCAGCGCCCGCACGCAGGTCGTCCCCACGGGAATGATCCGGCGGCCCTCATGGCGCGCCCGCCGCAACGCCTCCAACGTCTTCGCCGGCACGGTGAAACGCTCGGCATGCATCGCGTGGTCTTCCAATCGCGCGGCACGCACCGGCGCGAACGTGCCCAGCCCCACGTGCAACGTCAGGTACGCCGACGCCACGCCCGCGGCCTGCAACTCGTCCAGCAACGCGGGGGTGAAGTGCAGCCCGGCCGTCGGGGCGGCCACCGCGCCGGGGTCGCTGGCGTAGACCGTCTGGTAGCGCCGGCGATCTTCGTCGGCGTCGGCGTCCGAGCCGCGCGCCTTGCGGATGTAAGGCGGCAGCGGCACGCGGCCGACGGCTTCCAGCAACGCCTCGGTCCCCAGCGGGCCATCCAATCGCGCCCGCCACGACGCATCGGGCCGGCGCTCGATCAGTTGCAGCGCATGGGCGTCGTCGAGTTGGATGCGTTCGCCCGGTTGGAGCTTGCCGCGCGATTCGAGCAGGACGCGCCAACAACCGGCCGGGTCGGTTTCGACGTACAGGCCTTCGACCTTGCCGCCGGTGTCGGCGCGGGTGCCGAAGAACCGGGCCGGCAGCACGCGGGTGTCGTTGAATACCAGCAGGTCGCCGGGCTGCAAGAGGCTCGGCAGATCGTGCACGAACAGGTCGCGCGGCGGCCGGCCGTCGGTCGCCACCAGCAACCGGGCCGCGTCGCGCCGGTCGGCCGGGTGGGTCGCGATCAGGTGTTCGGGCAGGTGGTAATCGAGGTCGGCGGTGCGCATGGCGGCCCAGCATAGCCGCCCCGGACCTTCGAAGGCTCCCCGAAGGGGTCCGTGGGACAGGTCGGGCTTGCGTTACGCCATGACGTCGAGCAACTGGCCGCTGGATTCGGCGGGCATGGTGCTGCCGCCGGACATCGACAGGCTGGTCGTGGTCGAGCTGATGGACAGCGAAAGCTGTTCGCTGGATTGGCCGAGCAGTTCGCCGAGCGCGCCCATCGCCTGCGACTGTTGATCCTCGTTGCCCAGCAGGACCGACAGCACGAGCATGGCGACGATCATCTTGAGCATGTCGTTGGCCTTCATGCTGTCGCCGAGGCCGGACATGAGCGCGTCGGCGGCTTCGAAGGCGATGCTCACGCTCGAAGTCTGCTGGGTCATGCTGAACGACGCCCCCCCGGCCCCGCCCCCGGAAGTGTTTACGCCGGGCAGCGCGCCGCTGTTGTGGGTGCTGGCGGTGTTGGTTGAGCCGTTGGCGGCGCCGGCATAGGACGCGGGCATCTCGAAACTCATCGACGCCTGACTGGCCATGATGGTGGAGCTGTACATCGAATCTCTCCTTGCGTAACCGTCCCGATCACGCAAAGGCCGTGGCACGGGCGATGCCCGGGTCGTCGCGGCGTCGCGCGCCGGCGCGCAAGGTCAACGTTTACCGGCACATAAGCCCCCGGTTCCGGTTATGCCGATCGCGCCGGGTGTGTCGGCCGGTCGGTTGGCGTCTTGCGCGGCGTCGCGCCGCGGCATCGCGCGCCCCTTGGAAAATCGTCACGACCGCCACAACCCGCCGCCCGATTCGACCGATAGAACATGCGGCGACAAGCGTGGCGGCGCGTCGCACCAACCGCACGGAGGCACCGGTTCATGTCCAGCTCCACCATGCCCGGCGACGTGGCCCGCGAGATCCAGGGCCTTTCCCGCGACCAATGCATCCATCGCCTGACCCACTTCCCCAAGATGCGCCTGGACTTCACCGACGACTACCTGCGGCAGATGAGCCTCGAACGCCTCCGCCACGTCCTCATGGCCGCGTACCTGACCACGTGGCGAAAACGATAAGGCTGGGGTTTTCAGTTTTCAGGTCGCCGCGTCGCTGGCCGCGTCATGGCCCTGAAATCTGAAAACCGAAAACCCAAACCCTCCCCCGTATAATGTCGGGAATGGCTCGTTCGCATTCCAACAGCGCCCCGGACCCGGATGTGCAGCGTCTGGTTGCCGATCACGATCGGCACTGGCGGTCGTTCGACTATGTTTATCCGGTGATCAGCCGGCGCAGCCGCGGGCTGAGCGTGGGGATCAACCTGAACATCGACACGGCGTGCAACTTCGACTGCATCTACTGCCAGGTCGATCGCACCGCCCCACCGCCGCGGCGCGACGTCGACCTCGACCAGGTGCGGCGGGAGCTGGAGTCGATGATCCGCCTGGTCACGAGCGGGCGGATCTGGGCTGACGACAAGTTCCAATCGACCCCGCTGGAGCTGCGCCGGTTCAACGACATCGCTTTCAGCGGCGACGGCGAACCGACCGCATATCCGCAATTCAGCGACGCGGTGCGCCTGGCCGCGGCGTTGAAACATCGCCATCGGCTGGCGACGACGAAGCTGGTGCTGATCACCAACGCGACGCTGCTGGAGCGGCCGCACGTGCGCGAGGCGCTGGTGGAACTGGACCGCAACGACGGGGAGATCTGGGCGAAGCTCGACGCGGGCACCGAACGCTACTTCCAGTTGGTCGATCGTCCGGGCAAGGGGATCCACCTCAAGCGTGTGCTGGACAACATTGCCGCCGCCGGCCGCGAGCGGGCCATCGTCATTCAGACCATGTGGCTGCAACCGCCCCCCGGAAGGCAGGACGCTTCGCATCACGATGAGTTCGAGGCGTACCTCGAGCGGCTCGACGCGTTGGTGGCGGGGGGGTGTCGGATTCGGCAGGTGCAGCTTTACACCGTGGCCCGCGCCCCGGCCGAGGCGGCGGTTCGCGCGGTGAGTGCCGAGGAGTTGCAGGAACTGGGCGCTCGCCTGCGCCGGCGGCTGCCGGGTGTGGATTGTCAGACGTATCCGGCGTAACCCGGCGACGCGGCAGCGTCGCGGCTATGGCATCGTGACGCGCGGCGCAACGAAAAAGCCGACCGGGGCCTTATGACAAATGAATGATAACGGGGATGGTTGTGGTCCGGCCGGCTCGGTCCCGAAGGGACGCGAATGAAATGGGTGTCTGGCGTCGAGCATGCCTCCTTTCGTGTTGGAGGTCAGTCCACCTATGCACATTATTCGCCGGTTCGACCCGCGGGGCAAGAAGAAAGAGGAAACAGGCAACCGGCCATGGGCCAGGGGACAGGTTGAGCGGTCGATCGAAGATCGACGCGACCTGACAACCGAAAACTGAAATCTGACTGAACCCCGAACCCGAACCCTGAAATCTGAACCCCTGGCATTTACGCCGCCGAGGCCGCGAGGCTGGCGTTGAGGAGGTAGCGGCTGAGGCGGGCCGGCTGGTCGACGTGTTCGAAGCGCATGCCCATCCGCACGACGCCGGGTGAATCGTCCGGGTGGTCGTGGAAGCGTACGGCGTTGCCCGTGGCGCGAATGGCGATCATCCCGCCGCCGCCTGGCAGGTCCAGCTCGACCTCGACCGGCTGGTCGAGGTCCAGCGGCTCGTCGAGGTCGAAGCGCATTCCGCCCTCGGAGAGGTCGTAGATGTGGCCTTCACGGTTGAAAAAGCGACGCCCGGGCTCACGGACCCGGACCGCGGCATAGCCGACGGGTAAACCCACCCGTGGGAATTGCCTCTGGTCCGACCGATCCATGGTCTGTTGCGTCTGGGCCATGACAGCCTCCATGGGAACTCCTGACTACCCTCCCGTGCCGCCAGTAACCTTATCGGTTGACGATTAGCGGTCCCTTAACAGCTTTGGCCACCACGGCGCGGAAACGCCGGCCCGGGCCGTCCGGGCTTAAATCCTTCCAACTCCAGTGGTTCCCTCGAAGCCCCAATCCTGATCGAGGAAAACATACACCATACAGCGGGTTTGTCATGTTAATTTCGCCATGCACATCCATTTTTAAGCCGGAACATCTGTTCAGGGGAGGGGCGCGGGGGGCGATCCGCACATGGGCGCTGCATCTGAATCTGCTATCCTCACCGCCATGGATCGCAAGCAACTGGCTCGGCGAATCGTGGAAACCGCCGTCCTGCGGGGTGAATTCACACTCCGCAGCGGACGGACGAGCACGTACTACATCGACAAGTACCTGTTCAGCACCCAGCCGGACGTGCTGGCGGCGTTGGGCGGGGCGTTCGCCGAGCGGCTGGCCGCCCTTCCGGGGGTGACCCGTCTGGCCGGGGCGGAGCTTGGCGGGATTCCGCTGGTGTCGGCGGCGTCGATCGCCTCGGGCAAGCCGTGCCTGTTCATCCGCAACGCCCGCAAGGACTACGGCACGGCCAGGCAACTCGAGGGCCGCCTCGAACCCGGCGATCGCGTGGTCATCCTCGAGGATGTCTGCACCACCGGGGGTCAGGTCCTCGAAGCGGCGAAAACCATCGAAGACGCCGGGGCGAGCGTCGTCAGCATCATCGCCACCATCGACCGCGAGGAGGGCGCCCGCCAGGCGATCGAAGCGGCGGGGTATGCGTTCGATGCGCTGTTTACGAAGACGGAGTTGGGGCTTTGAGGACAGGGGCAGGGGGTAGGGATTAGGGAAGGATTAGACGAAGGCGAAGAGGCAGGCGTTGGCGGTCGTCTTCCCGAAGCTCGAAGCCCTGAGCCCTGAATCCTATGCTCATTCCATGACGCATCCTCCCGCCCAATCCGACGCGCCGCCTTCGCGGGGGAAGATGTTGTTGCGCTACGGGGGGTTTGTGGTGGCGGTCGTGTTGCTGGGCGCATCGATCTGGCTGGCGATCGGGGAGGGCCGGCGCCCCCTGCCGGACGACCCGGACGGGCGGACCGGGTTCCAGCGTGTGCTCGACGCCGACTGGCGACGGGTCGTGTGGCTGGGGGTGCTGTCGGGGTTGACCGGGGTGGTGGTGCCGGCGATGACATTGTGGCTGGCGCATCGGCCTTTCGTCGACCCCCGGCGTCCGATCAAACCCATGGCGATGGTCGGGCTGCTGGCGGCGTCGGCGCTGCTCAATTACACCCCGGTCAAGGCCGGGTTCGTCGGGCGGCTGGCGTATGTCAAGCACCGCCACGGCGTGACCTACCGCAACTCCGTGCTCATCACCGCCCTGCTCATGGGCGCGATCCTCGGCACCGTCGGCATCGTCATGGTCGCCACCATCTGCCGCAGCGAACTCGACGCCTGGTGGTGGGCGACGCTGGTCGTGGGCACGCCCGCCGTCGCCGCGCTGGGCACGGTCATCACCCACGACCTGCTGCCGAAACGCATCGGCGACTGGCTCGGACGGGCCGACCTCAAACACCGCGGACAGACCTTCATCATGCTCGTCGGCTGCATCGCCACGCAACTGGTCAACCTCGCCCTGCTCGCGCTGCGCTGGCACGTGGTGGGGTTGATCCTGAGCATCCAGATGAGCACGCGCGACGCCCTGGCGCTGGCGATGCTCCATGCGATCATGACCATGGCCCCGGCCAACGGGCTGGGCATGCGCACCGTCTTCAGCAAACTCATCGGACGGTACAATCTGCTCAGCGAGGCGGTCCGCGCCCAGGCGGCGATGATCGGGATCCTCGACCGCGCGGTCGAGGCGGTCGTGTTGATCGTGCTGGGCCTGGCCGGCATCCTCTGGTTGCGCCGCGCCGACCCCGCAGCGCTGCACACCGATGACATGGAACGCGAGATCTCGCGCGAAACGAATGACTGAAACCCCGCCCCTGAACAGTAGTGCTCCGCCGGTCGACCGCCACGAACGCCTGGCGGTGTGGGTCATGGCGCTGTTGATGTGCGGCACGTACCTCGTGCTCGCCGCCGGCACCGAGTTGTGGGACCGCGACGAGCCGCGCTACGCCCGGGCGGCGGTGGAGATGTGGGAGGGCGGCGACTGGCTGGTGCCCCATGTCAACGACACGCCGCGCCTCCGCAAGCCGCCGCTGATTTACTGGATGATGGCTCCGTTCGTCGGCGTGATGGGCCCGACCATCCTCGCGGTCCGCATGCTCTCGATCGTCGCCATCGTCGGCGCGGGGCTGCTGACGTGGTTGTGCGGACGTCGCTTGTTCTCGCCCGCCGTCGGCGTGTGGGCGATGGGCATCTTCGCCACCTGCGGACTGACGATCTACGTCGGCGCGGCCAGCCTCATCGACGCCACGCTCGTGCTGTTCACCACGCTCGCGGTGTTCGCGTTCATCGACGCGGTCACGCGCGCCCGGCGCTGGTGGCAGATGCCCACCCTCGGCCTGGCGCTGGTCGCCGTGATGATGCTCAAGGGACCGCTGGTCCTGCCCGCCCCGACCCTGGCGATCGTGCTCGCGGCGATCCTCGGACGACACGTCTTCCGCATGGGCCGCGCGTGGTGGATCGGCCTGGCGTTCATGGTCCTGCTCTCGGTTGCGGCGATCCTCGCCTGGGCGTTGCCCACCGACCACGCCACCGGCGGGGCGCTCTACGAGATGGGCTTCAAAAAACACATCGTCGAACGCATGAGCACCGGCATGGAGGGCCACGGCTCGTCGAACGCCTGGGAATACATCGCGATGCTGCCGGTGTACCTGCCGCTGCTCATCGCCTGCTTCTTCCCGTGGGTGCTGGGGTTGCCCGGGGCGCTGCGCGCGATGCTGGGCAAGCGGCTGGGCGATGTGCGCAGCCGCGCCATTTTGTGGGGCTGGACGTTGCCCTGGTTCGTCTGCGTCTCGCTGGCGGCGACGAAGCTGCCCCATTACCTGCTGCCGATCCTCCCCCCCCTGGCGATCGCGACGGCGGCGGGGGTGGCGTTGCGCCGGGCCGACGGCATGAGCGACAAGGATCGCGACTGGCTGCGCGGCGGGATCTGGTTCTTCATCCCCGTCGCGCTCATGGTCCTCGCCGGCATCGTCGCCGCGCCGATCCTCCTCGATGCCCCGGGCCTCTGGCTGGGCGCGGCGCCGGTCGCGCTGGCCCTGGTCATCATCATCGTCGCCGCCGTGAAAGCCCAGCTCGCCGAGCGCGTCGCCTTCACCACCCGCCTGCTCATGTACGGTACGCCCGTCGTCATCCTCCTCTGCGTCGTCGCCTTCCTTCCCGGCGTCGAGGATCGGCTCAAGGTCTCCCGCGACATCGGCCGGGCACTCGCGCAGCAAAACGACCCCGACGTCCCGGTCTTCATGGGCGGGTTCGAGGAAGACTCCCTCTACTTCTACGTCGATCGCCCGGTCGGCGATCCGATCGTGAAGATCAAGAACATCGACACGCTGCGGCAGTGGTTCGCGGACGATGCGCCCGGCTACCTCATCATCCCGCAACAACGCCTTGAACAAGTCGCGCCGACCCAGCCCTGCCACGTGGTGCTGAGCAAGCCCATCATCGACTACAACGACGACTTCAAACGCAAGACCATCCTGCTGGTCAAGCGGTAAGCCCCAAGCTGGACCTGTCCAACGGACCCCTTCGGGGAGCGCCGGCGAAGGTCCGGGTTCTTCTTCTTCGACTTCGACAACGACTACTTATCTCGACCTGTCGCCGACCCATTCGGCAGGGCTGTGGTCAAGCCCTCGGACGCGGGTGCTGGCTTCCCGGCCATTTGGTTCACCCACAACGCCCGAGGGCATGGGGCAATATCGCCAAACGCAACGTTTTCATCCACATTTTCCTTACACGTGACGCACTTTCACCCATACAGGTATCGCATTGCGTCGCCTCGATGAAATGGTGAACCCCCACCCCGGAACCCGGAACCCGGAATCCTGTCGATCGATCACGCGCGATCCAAGCCGGCTCCGAGCGCATCTTCGAGCGAAGAGCCGGGTTCGCCCGCCTGACCCGATCCTACGGCTGCACCTCAACCCCCGCCCCCGGACGTTCTGAACCCGGATGTTCCGGGGGCGCCCCCGGATCGACCGAGTCATCCGACCCCGCCGGGGCCGAAGGAGCCAACTCGTCGCCCGACAACTGCTCATACTGCTCGTAAAGCTTCGGATATCGCCCGCGGAGTTCCTGCACGTTCTCGAACGTCAGGATCAACTCCCCGCTCGCCTTGCGAATGCGCAGCTCGATCCGGCCCGAGGGGTCGACCTTGAATTCGCGCTCGGGCCGGCTCGGACGCAGCCGCTCGACCAGTTCCTCGATAAACGGCTCGAGCTCGCGGTCATCCGGGTCGTTGCCCGCATCCTGGATCGCGATCAGGTACGCCCGGTACGCCTCGATGAATTCGTCGTAGTTCTCGACGTTCTGCCGATACGCGTCCGCTTCGTCCAGCGTCAGCATCGCCCGGCCCGTCGCCGTGGTCGGCTCGCCGGCGCGGAGAATCTCATCCATCCCCGACGCCTGCTCCACCGCACGATTCAGCGACGCCCGCGCCGCGCCCGAACCTTCCGACGCATCGACCAGCGCCGGGTCCGACTGGCCCTGCTGGTAAATCGCGAACGCCTCGGGGTCCGCCTGACGCAGTTGATGCTCGTCGACGTACGCCTCGGTCTCCATCGACTGTTGACCCGCCGCATCGCTCGCCACCCGCCGCACGACGATCCGCCCGTCGGCCTGCTGGATGATCTCCACCGTCTGGTCGCCCTTGACCACCGCGGTCCGTTCGAGCTTGTCCGACGGGCCCGTCCAGTCATCGACCTGCTTGCGGATGGCCTCGGGCAACTCCGACAGGACCTGCGCGTCGACCTCGTCCATGTTTTCCAGCACCCAGCCGTCGCCGCTGCGATGCAGCACCGCCGACCGCACGTTCGTCTTCTCCTGCAACACCGCCGACGGCATCTCCGGGTAGCGGTATTCGTAACGCGATTCCAGCGCCGGCTCGCTGCGGCCCATCGTCAGCGTCACGGTCTGCCGCCGCCCCTGCCGAATGATCTGCATCCGCACCCGGTCACCCGGACGGTAGCGGCCCAGGTCCTTCACGAATCGGCCCATCCGCTCGGTCACCGCGCGGCCGTCCAGCGACACGATCACGTCGTAACGCCGCAACCCCGCCAGGTCCGCCGGGCCGTCGATCACCAGGTTGATCACCATCAACCCGACGCTCGGCTCGCCGGCGGCCTGCTCGATCGGCAGGTGCGCCGCCAACGCCTCGGGCATCGGGCTCACCCGCACCCCCATCCACGGCAGCGCCTCGCTCGGCGCCGCCGTCTGCGCCGTCGCCGCGCCGCCGACAACCATGACCCACGTCACGATCAACGTGGCAAACGTGGCCTCAATGTCGTGCCTGCTCAAACGTCCCATGCCGGGACTCCTGTACCGCTAAAGCTCACGCCCCACGGCGTGAATATGGGTCTGCTGATGGTCGATCCGCATCCAGTACACGCGGTCGGCCTGGTCGTCGATCACCCCGAGCAACGCCCGGTCGGTCTGCCGACGCACCTGCTGCGCCCCCTGCACCAGCGCCGCCGGCCGCTGCACGTCCGACAGCTTCCCGTCCTCGGTCGCCTCGGGCCGACGCCGCCACCACGGCTCGCCCGACACTTCGGGAATCGCAGCGAAAACATGCTCGGCCGCGCTCACGTCGTCACGCTCGGTCGGCTGCGCCGACGCGGCCGCCCCCGCCTGACTGTTCGCCTGCTCATCCCCCGATGACGTTGCCGTCGCCACCACGCCCGTCGATCCGTCCCCCGTCGGCAGATGATCGATCACCTGCCACACGCCCACCGCCACGAGCACCAGCGCCGCCGTCGCCAACGCCTGCGCCCACGGAAAACGCCACCGCCGACGCGTCCATTCGCTCACGTCGACCGGCCGGCTCGGAGCCATCACCACCGCCCGCAGCGCCAGCGACGCATCCCGGTCGTTCGCCGCGTACTCATCCATCAACGCCCGCGCCTGCGGATCACGCAGCAGCCGCCGGTACAACTGCGCCTCGGCGTCGGCGTCCAGCCGCCCGTCCAGGTGCTCGTTGATCCGGCGTTCAAGTTGCTCGTCTATCCGGGTCATCAAAATCAGTCCAAAGGTCAAAGGCCAAAGCGTCGATCCTCGATCGACCGCTAAAATTCGCTGCCGCCCAGTTGTTCCTGCAACATCCGTCGCGCTCGCACCAGCCGGGTCCCGACGGTGTCGATCGGCATGTCCAGCGTCTGGCTGATCTGCCGATAGGTCCACCCTTCCAGGTGCCGCAGGACGAACGGCTCCTTGTAAATCGCCGGCATCGCGTCCACCGCCGCCAGCACCCGCTGGTGCTGTTCCTTCAGACTGGCGGTCTTGCCCGGCTGGGCCGGGCCCGGTGACCGGTGGCCCAGCAACTCCTCGCGAAATCGGTGCCACAGGTTTTTCTGACGCTTTCGCCGGCGGCCGGCGTCGATCGCCGCGTTCCGCGCCAGCCGATACAGCCAGAAACGCCAACGACGCACGTCGTCCATCTGCCCCGATCGCTGCCACACCGCCAGCCAGACCTTCTGCATCACGTCATCCAGTGCATCGGCGTTACTGATCACCGAGTACACCACGCCACGCACCCATCGCTCGTTGCGGCTGATCAGCTCGGCCAAAGCCTCGCCGTCCCCGCTCTGGACCGCCTCGACCAGCAACTGGTCGTGGTCAAGGGCCTGGTCCTGAGCAATGGGCATAGCCATATCCGCATCATAAGACGCAGCCGCGGGCTTCTTGCTGTCACCAGCCAAGGGTTGATTCCCATAAAAAAACAAGCTCGAATGCCGCATTATCCCCGCAACCGCCCCCGAACACCACCCCACGCCATTTAGCCCCCGGTGAACACACCGGGGGCCGACCCGCCCAAACGCAACACGACGCGTCATCACCAGCGCCCCCAACCCGATCAGCGCCGCAGCGTAGCGGGCCTCGTTCGCACGCCAGCCGGTCACCAGCCACAGGCCCAACACGCATGGGTAAAAAGTGTCAGGATGATTTATCTTGATTCGGTGGCGAGCCGGGATTAGGGTGGGGGAATGGGACGACCGTTGCGACAGGCGGTAGGCGGAGTCGTGTATCACATCTTGAACCGGCGGGTGTTGCGTTTGCCATTGTTTGAGAATGACGGGGATTATCTGGCGTTTGTTCGTGTGATGAGCGAGGCATTGCAGCGTGACGATGCGCCGCAGTTGTTCAGCTTCTGCCTGATGCCCAACCACTGGCACATGCTTGTGCGACCGGAGGCGGATGGGCAGTTGCCGCATTGGATGCAGTGGTTGACGGTCACGCACACGCACCGCTGGCACAAGCATCACGGCACGGCCGGGACCGGACCGGTGTATCAGGGACGTTTCAAGAGTTGCCCGGTTCAGGCCGACGAGCCGTTTCTGATCGTGGCACGATACATCGAACGCAATCCGCTGCGGGCGAACCTGGTCGAGCGGGCGCAGGATTGGCGTTGGTCGAGTTTGGGGCTTCGGCGGGCGACCGGACTGACTCCCGAAGAGCGCGATCTATGTGATGCCTTGAGCGACTGGCCGGTCGATGCGCCGGGGCAATGGGCGCGGCGGGTGAATCAGCCGCAGACACAGGAGGAGCTGGAGGCGTTGCGACGCTGTGTGGCCCGGGGCCGGCCGTATGGCACAGCGCGATGGACCAAACAAACCGCAAGTCGGCTGGGCATCGAAACCACCCTCCGCCCGCGCGGCCGGCCGAGGATCAATAAATCATCCTGACACCTTTATCCCCTGGGCACCCTCGTCGGCGGAGCGGCGTATCAATCTGGGCTTTTCGTTGGCCGGCGAGACGCAGTGAGTTACAATCAAACAGCACATCGAACCCGCATCGAAGGGGGCAACCGTGAACGATTTTCAGGAGTTGGTCAGCGCATCGACCGAGACGCATCACCGCAGGCGGCGCGGTCGGCGACGTCGCCGGGCCGATGCTTCCAGCGGATCCGATGGCATCAGTTCCAGCGTTTGGGTCGCGTTTACGCTGGCTGTCGCGCTGGCGTTCGTGGTCGGATGGTTCGGTGGCCGGGAGTTCCTCTACTACCAAGTCCACCGCGACGTGGACAAGGCGCTGGCGATGGTCGATGAGCAGATGGCCGAGGCAACCGACGAGATGCTCCGCATGTTCGACCCATCGACGCCCGAGGGCCGGCGTTACCAGCAGGAAGCCGAGCGCATCGCCCGCGAGTGGAACCGTTGGGCCGACCAGCTCGCCCGAGACCTGGCGGATGATTGACCGGCGCCAATCGGAGAGGATAAGGTGTCAGGAGGGAGAGGATAAGGTGTCAGAGAGGAACGCCATCAACATAAGCGGTAAGTGCTTCTTGGGCGAGTGAGATAGGTGTAG
>CAYYPN010000031.1:0-16747 GCA_964473545.1 uncultured Planctomycetaceae bacterium | reverse complement strand
CCTCGGCCACCGGCAGGCCGGTGATGTGGTAGTCGTCGCGGCCGTCGAAGGTGGCGATCTTCTCCCGGAGTTTGACGGAGATGCGGTGGGCCAGGTCTTTGCGGGTGATGGGCAGGTAGAGGGCGAGGGCCTGGCCGTCGTCGCTGACGAGCGTGCCGTCGAGGAAGGGGATGCGTCGGGCCTTGTCGCGGACGGCCAGCGCGCCGGCCGGGTCGTCCGGGGGCTGGGGCATGAGCCACTCGAACCGCACCGTGCCCAGGCCGTCGCTCTGCACGTTGTCCACGGTTCCCGGGGCGATGAAGTCGACGCTGACCACGCCCTCGCCGGGTTCGACGCCGATCGCTTCGCCGTGCAATGTTCTGGCGTACCGGGTCAACTCGTGGATGCGGGCCAGCGCGTCGACGTTGAACACGCCGTGGGGGTCGTGGTCATTAACGACGCCGACCACGATCATGTCGTGGAGGTTGAACTGCTGTTTCATGCGGTCGTGGAACACGCGGACCGGCTCGTCGTGGGCGAGCATGTTCTCCGGGTCGGTGTCCACGGCGACTTCGTGGAGGACCTTGGCCGCCGGGGGCCAGACGGACGGCGCCGCGGCCAGCGCCGCGACGATCACGGTGAATCCCAGCATGCTGCCGATGACCAGCCGATGATGGCCGGTGGCGAATCGTACAACCATGTCAGCCAGGCGTGTCATGGATCGCTCCGTGGGACAGGCGCCCCGGGGTTACGCTGCGCAGCAGCGCGGCTTCTGGTCGCACACGTCGGCAAGCATCGCCTTCTCATCATGCCAAACACGGCGGCCCATGACCCTGGCGATGTTACCACCAAACAGGCGGCCCATCAGCCCCGTGTTCATCTTCGTCACGTACACCTTCCCGTCGTCCGCCTCGTAAACGCCGAACGTACACGGCATCAGGCACGCGACATACCGGTCGCTCGTCAGCACGCTTTTGGCGTACTCGGGCTTGCACAGGTCGACCAGCGCCACGCGGAAGGGCACAGCCTGGCCCTTTTCGGCCAGTTTCTCATGGAGCGCCATCGTCCGCTGATGACCCCAGCCGGCGGCGGTGATCGCCTGCTCGAGCTTCGCCACCGTGTCATCGAACCCGAAGCGGCTGGGCATGACGTTGAGCATCATCTTCGGCATGACGAGAAACAGGCCCGCGGCGGTGATGCCGACGCCGACGACCAGACCGATCAGAACCAACCAGAATGCTTGCATGGTGTGTCTCCTGTGAACGGTGCGAGCACAGGCATCGACCCCCGGAAGGGCGTGGCGTTACATGGCCCAAGCCGGACCTGTCCCACGGACCCCTTCGGGGAGTCTTCGAAGGTCCGGGTTTGTTGACCCGGTTCTTCGCTGCGTTCAGAACCGGCTTGGGTGTAACCGACAGGCCAGTGTTGGATCGAACCTGTCGGCTCATCGCGCGGGCGTCTGGTGTATCATGCTGGACGAGATGTCTGACGATGTTGTCCAGCATGATGCAATCGGATCCCGCGCGCATGAGGCGGCGTTGGTCGCCAGGGCCCAGGCCGGCGATTACGAGGCGTTCGAGCGGCTTGTCGACGCCCATGCCGACCGGTTGTACGGCTTGGCGATGCGCATCTGCCGACGCACCGAGGATGCTGAAGATGTCGTGCAGACCACATGCCTCAAGGCCCTGGAAAACCTCGCGAGCTTTCGCGGTGAGGCGGCGTTCGGGACGTGGCTGCATCGCATCGCCGCCAACACCGCGCTCAAAATCCTTCGCAAACGCCGCGGTTTGCCGCTGGCCGCGCCGATCGGCGGGACCGATGACGAGCCCCTGCCCGAGCCGCAGTTCGTCGCCCGCTGGCAGGACAACGTGGATCAGGTCGTCGAACGCCGCGAGTTCCGCCGGGAACTGGAACAGGCCCTCGACGACCTCGATGAGAAATATCGGCTGGTGTTCGTCCTCCGCGACATCGAGGAGTTGAGCGTGAAGGAGACCGCCGAGCAAATGGGTCTGACCGAATCCAACGTGAAGGTTCGCCTGATGCGAGCCCGGTTGATGCTCCGCGAGAAGCTGACCGAACTGTTCGGCATCGGCGAGAATCTCAACGCCGACCACGATCATGGGGGACATGCCTGATGGATTGCCAGGACCTGCTCAAGATCGTCAACCAGTATGTCGACGGCGAGGTCGACCCCACGGTCTGCGAACACTTCGAAGAACACCTGGAAGGCTGCAACCCCTGCCAGGTGGTCGTCGACACGGTACGCAAAACGATCACGCTCTACAAAGGCACGCAAGTCTACGAAACCCCGTTGGAATTCAAGCAGCGGTTACATGCCACGTTACGAGAACGCTGGAAGCAGACGCACACGCAGGAGTAGGTTGCACGGCGGGTGGCGATTGCCCAGCACATAATCACTTACGCGGCAACGCGGAGTTGCTGGTCTGGGATGGTCACATGCGTGTCGACGGAGATGTCCGTGGGCATGAGGGCACGGACCAGCGGCTGCAACGTTTTTGACCAGGCGTAGTGGCGCTCGACGAACAGGCGGCCGGTGGTGCCGAAGGACGAGGCCAGTTCCCGGTGCGTCAGCAGTTCCGCGAGTGTATCGACCCAGTTGCGTGGAGAATCCGGAACGATGGCGGGGCAGCGTCCGCGCACGGCCAGTCCGTCGTGAACCGCCTGGGTGACGAGCACGGGCCGGGCGGCAGCCATGGCTTGCAACGCCTTGTTCTGTACGCCGCGGGCGATGTGCAACGGCGCGACGGCTGCGCGGGCTTTTCGAAGGTACGGCGTGACATCGGGCACGGGACCGACCAGGTCCACACCGGCATGCCCGGCCAGCTCACGCACGGCGCGGGTGGGGCGGCGGCCGACAATCCGAAAGCGTGCCGAAGGACAGGCCTGATGCACATCGGGCCACACCTCACGCACAAACCATTGAAGCCCGGCGACATTCGGCCGGTAATCGAGCATCCCGGTAAACACGACATCGGGCGGACAATCGCCCGCCGGCTCGGAGTCGGCCACGGGCATCACGCCATTGCCGAGCGTCTGGATCGGTGTGACCGGGCGCATGCCCCGAAAGATGTCGGCTTCGCGGTCGCTGGTCACAAACAGACGGTCGGCTTCAAGCGTGCGTTCGAGTTCGGCGAGTTTGCGGGCCTCACGCTGATACACCCAGCGACGCGGACCCCGGGTATGTCGCGCGTAATCGTTCCACTTGCGACTATCGACATCGATCAGGTCGACCACGCGTCGATCGGCGGCCACGCCATCGAGATAACGCACGGTGGACGAGCAGACGGCCAGGGCCGCATCAAAAGGGCGTTCGTTGGCCCATTGCCGGATGGTGTTATGCAACTGGGGGCTGTAGAAGGTGTGCTCGGTGGCGCTGGCGCCGGAGGCCAGCGCGCGGGCCAGGCCCAACACCGCACCGCCGCGCGGCGCCGGTTCGATCGCCAGGCGTGCCACGCGGTTGTACACCGCTTCCCAGTGGCTGCTGTGAATCGGTTCATCGGCAAGGCACGCCAGGCTGACGTCACAGTGCCGGGACAACTCCAGCAGCGTGTGCCATGTTCGAATGCGGTCGCCCCGATCGGGCGGGCATACGAAGCGATGGGTCACCATCAGCACCTGCGGACGGATTGGCACGGTCGTGTTAATCATGATGCGTCACGTCGTATGCAGTGTTTCGACCGGGAGAGCGGTTTGCCGGCGACGGTTGTGGCCGTAGCCGTAGGACCCGTACATGTAGCGTCGGCCGTAGGCCATGGCATGGGGCTGCACATCGGTCAGGACCAGCCCGCCGAGATTCTGGTTGTAGCTGCGAATGGTGGTGATCGCGTCGTGGACCAGTTGGCGATGCGTCTGGTTCATGCGGATCACGAGCATCACCTGGTCGACCGCGCTGCACAGCGCGCCGGCATCAGCCACGTCCAGCACCGGCGGCGTGTCGACGACGATCTGATCGAAACGGTTGCGAAGCTGCTCGATCAGACTGACGAAGTCCCGGGTGTTGATGAGAGACAGATCCCCGTGCTCGTGGCCTGAACCGGCACAGATCAGGGCGATGCCCGTCCCTTCGGGCCGGACGATCGCATCATCGATCTCGACTTCACCGGCGAGGACCTGGGTCAGACCGCAGGGCATGTGGTCCAGTCGAAACAGCCGTTGCAGATGTGCGGCCCGAAGATCCCCGTCAATGAGCAGCGTCGGCCGACGGGTCAGCTCGGCCAGCGCCATCGACAGGTTGGCGCTGGAGATGGTTTTGCCTTCCTTGCGGGTGGCGCTGGTCAGGGCGTGGACGCCGGGGCGGCCGTTCACGCTGGCGTGAACCCGACTGGCCAGCCGACGGAAGGCCTCGGCGTGGCCGGATCGCGGTGCCGTCGCCATCACCAGACGTTCGTCCAGGCGGCAACCCACGCTGGTCCCGGTCTCGGCCAGGGGCGAAGGTGCGGCCGCGTCGGTGGCGATCGGATCGGCCTCCGCAACGTCGCTCACGGCGGCGCTCGGTGATGCGTCCTCGTCGAACACGTTCGGGGCGATGCCCGGGCGCTCGCGCTCACCGTCGGACGAGTTTTGCATGGCTTCAAAAACGTATCCCATGGCTCATGTTCCTGTAGCCGATCAGGCGGCTTCCCGCATCGGGGCCTCGGGTTCGATCTTGCCGCAGACGTCGATCAGGCCGGCCATCGGCTGTACAGCTTCGTTGACCTCCTCCACATCCACGGCGTGGGTCTTTCGCACGGAGGCGACCAGGAGGGATTGATCGGCGATCACGTTGATCTGGCGGATGACGCCATGACTGATCGCATGAATGCGGTCGATGGCGGCGTCGGTGAAGTACGCCGCCGGCGGTTGTCCGTCGGCGGCGCGGCGGAGTCGATGCCCGATGTACTTGTGCGTGTTCTGCAGCGAAAGCGGGCCGATGTGATGGGCCAGCACGATCCGCTGCCGCAACGCCTCCAGACGCGGATTCTGAAGCACCTGCCTCAGTTCGCTCTGACCGATCAGCAGGATCTGGCAGAGCTTGCTCGTCTGCGTTTCCATGTTGGACAGTAGGCGAATCTCATCGAGCACGGCAACAGGCAGGGCCTGGGCTTCATCAAACATCAGCAGCACGGTGCGATTGAGTTCATGCTGTCGCATCAACTCGCCGTGGATCGCATGAACCAGTTGGGCGCGGGTGGCTGTATTGCTCGGGGCCAGTCCCAACTCGTCGGAGATGTTCCAGAGCAATTGCTTGGGTGTGGCCGGCACATGGCGAACGACCGCGATTTTTGCGGCTTCGCCCAGGCGGGCCTCCAGAAAGTAACTGGTGGTTGTCTTGCCCATCCCGATGTCGCCGGTGATGAGGACCAGTCCCTTCTGGGAGCGGGCGGCATAGACGAGATTGGCCAGCGCCTCGCGGTGATCTTCACTGAGGAAGAAGAACCGCGGGTCGGGCGTATTCTCGAAAGGCAGGGTTTTCAGTCCATGGAAGTTGCAGTACAAAATCGCGCTCCTTCTTCGATGGCGCTGAACGGCGGTGTGTTGACGGCCGCGTCAGCGACCTTGACGGGCGTCTCGCCGGCAACCAGACGTTGGAAAGCCTGATGCCAGACGTTGTCTCCGGTCTGCGGGGTGCGCAATGCGACGTAGGTGGTGTAAGCGGCGACGGACAGGGCCGCGCCCATCAGCAGGATGCACACCGGATAGACCACGCGATGCGTGAACGCCTGCCAGCGGGCGGCGCGGGCGGTGATCAGCGGCCCGGTCGCGCCGAGAATCGGCAGACCCAGCTCACGCGTCGCCTCATGCAGATCGGTGAACGTCCGGTCGGTCCGGTCGCTGACCAGCAGGGCCAGCACGCCCGCCGCGATACCGACCACCAGGGCGGCGAACATCACCTGCGCCGGGTCGGGTGAGCTGGGAACATTCAACTCGCCACAGGGATGGGTGAACCGCATGCTCACGCCGCGCTGGTCGGTTTCCGCGGCGTTGGCCATCATGACGCGGCGCACGTTGTCATCCCAGAAGTCGGCCTGACGCTGCAGGTGATCGATGTCGCGCGCCAGCCGACGGTACTGGCTCTGCACCGGATACATCCGGGTGTTGAGCGAATTGAGCTTGGCCAGTTGTTCCTCGGCCAGGACCACCGCGGCGGCGGCGGCCTCGGCATGACTCTGGGCCTCGGCCAACTCCAGCGGGCGCTGCGACTGCGGCGACGACGAGGACATGCGACGCTCGCTCACCACTTCCGTGGGAAGCGTATCACGACGTTCCTGCAGTTCCGCGATCTTCGACTCCATGCTGCGCACCGTCGGGTGGTTCGCAGTCATCCGCTCCACGGTGAGAAGGTGGTCGACCTGGTCACGGTATTTGGCCAGCCGGTTGTCGATCGCGTCGAGTTCGGGATTCGGCCGCATGATCACGCTGGTGGTGTCCCGCGGGGCGTGCTCGCTGCTTTCCAGTCGACGCGCGAGGGTGTCCAGCCAGCGTTCGGCGGCCTGCTGCTTCTGGCGGGCCTCGAGCAGTTGTGCCTCGGTGTCCGCGATCCGCTGCTTCAGCGACGCCGCTTCATCAGGCAGCAGTTCGGCATGCTTCAACTCAAACTCGACCCGCTGCTTTTCCAGTGCCTCGATCTGCTGCTCGCAGGCGATCTGCTGTTCGCGGAAGAATGAGCCGGCATCATCCAGCGACTCCTTCCACTCCTTCTCGTGGTCCTCGATGAAGATACGGACCAGTTCGTTGACCACGGCCCGCGCTCGCTTCGGATCCTCGTCGATGAGCGTCACCCGGACACGCTCCAGGTTGGAAGTCGACAGTTCCAGCGTGACCCGCAGGTTGCGGTGCAGGTGGTTGATCAACTCCTGGCGGGTGAAATCGTTCTGGTCGTCGGCGCCGGCCTGCTTGAGCAGGGCCAGCCGTTCGACGACGCGGATGAGGGCGGGCCGACCGGCCAGATCGGCCTGCACCATCTTGTTCAAGCGAGGCCGAAGTTGCGTGGCGCGCCCGCGGTTGGCCAGCTCGTTCATGACCAGGTCGCTGTGACGTTCGAAGATGGCCTCGGCTTCGTACTTGCGCGGCAGGGCAAGACTCACCAGCAGCACCATCAGCGCCGCGCCCAGCACAGCCAGGACGAAGCGCCAGCGGTAGCGCATCAGAAGGTTGCGGACCTTGCCGAAACGATCGAATTGGTTGGCAGTGTCATTCAAGACTCGCCCCCTATGACAGGGCTGGGTGGTTATTGCCGGGACAGCGACGTCGCGCCCGAATCCACGGAGGCGGTGCCTCGCACGGTCGCGGCTGCCGGTGATATCGGCCGAAGCAGATTCTGAATCGCGTAGCCCACTTCGGCGAATCCGTTCGGTGGTACGTAGACGATGTCGCCCGGCTCGAGCAGCGCGTTGCGATCGGTGCGGCCCTTCTGCACCCACTCGGCCAGGTGAACCGTCATGCGTTTGGCGGTCTGGCCGTCGCCCTGCGGACGAAGGATCTGGATACGATTGTCATCGGCGGCGCGCGTCGGTTGAGCCTCGGCCAGCAGTTCCAGCACCGTGTTCGCACCGGTATAAGGGAACCGGCCGGCCAGGCGCACCTCGCCGAACACATACACAAACTTGGATCGGTACCGCGAAACATTCACCGTCACGTCGGCGTCCTGGTAGTACTCCCGGGCGCGCTCGCGGAGGTTGTCGGCGATCTGTTCGGTGGTCTGGCCCGAGGCCTGGACCGTGCCCAGCAACGGCAGCATGATCGTGCCTTCGGGGCCGACGGTGACGTTGGCGTTGTCGATCTCGCTGACGACGCTGGACCGGATGGTCAGCGTGTCCGGCGGCGCGACGTGGTAGGGCACGTCGGATGCCGGGACATGCGGCTCGAGTCGAAACGCCGACAGGTCGTGGTACTGTGTGCATCCGGTCGCCATGAGCATCAGGATGCCCGTCACGACGTGGCCAAGGCCGACGATCTTGGGATAGTGGTGTGTGCGTCTGCTCATCGTTCGGTTCCTTTGGATGAATCCTCAGCAGGCGGAGCGATCCCAGAGCTTGCGGGTGGTCAGCACCAGCAGTTTCAGATCCGTCCATGTGGAACGGGTTCGTACATACGCCAGGTCAAGTCGAAGTTTGCGTTTGTGCTCCTCCAGGCGGCTGGCATAACCCAGGCGTAACTGGGCGAGCCCGGTCAGGCCGGGCTTCACGCTGGTGCGCTGGGAAAAGCCGGCCAGACGGGATCGCAGGTCATGGGCGATCTCCGGCCGCTCGGGCCGCGGACCAACCAGACTCATCTCGCCACGGAGCACGTTCCACAATTGCGGCAGCTCGTCGATGTGGGCGCGGCGAATCCATCGACAGGCGGGAATCACCCGCGGGTCGTTGCGCTGCGCACACACCGCGCCGGTTGCCCGCTCGGCATGGCGGTACATCGTGCGGAACTTATACATGCGGAACAGCCACTCCCCGCGTTGAACGCGCCATTGGCTTAAGAAGATCGGCCGACCGTCGCACAACCAGATCAGGCCGGCGGCGAGCAGGCACAACGGCGTGGCCAGCAACAGGCCCGTGACGGCCAGGACGATGTCGATCAGTCGCTTGAGGCGGGCATCCCGCGAGTCGACCTCGACCGCCGGGGATGGGGATGGCGTCTGCCGATCCGCCGAGGGATATGCTGCATCATTATACATGTTCCGACCCATCACAAAGACGTTACACGCTGTAACGTCAGTGGCCCCACGCCAAGGGGATTATCGAGCGGCCGCTCAGGCCACTTTACGTGTTGGGCACAATTTGCGGGTTGTACCGAGTAGGCCATCTACATCAAAAAGGACCGCCATCGCTCCATGGCCGGTGCGAGCCAGTCTGCCGCGGCCAACGCGTGTGCCTGCATGTCAAGCCTCGGTCGTTCTATCCCGATAGAAAGGCTTGGATCATCTGTATCGATTGGGTCGTCAATGGTGGATGCATATCGCAACAGTTTGATGATCGGGCTCGACGCCCGATCCGTACACCGGCACAACCGCCGTGGCACGGGGAAGAACCTGATCGATCTGTATGCCGCTGTGTTGCGGCGGCAGTCGGACTGGGATGTGGTCGGCTACCATCGCGGCGACGACCCGCAGCCGGTGGACGGCGTGCGTTATCGGTCACGATGGATCGACATCAAAGGGGATCGTTACGACCTGTGGCGGCGATGGCGTCTGCCCGCGGCGGCGTGGCACGATCGTGTCGATCTGCTGCATTGCCCGGCCAACCTGACCCCGCCGGCCTGGCCCTGCCCCGTCCTGGTCACCATTCATGACCTTTTGCCGCTGGAGCAGGATGCGGCGACGGCCCGGACCATGGCCCGCTCGATTGAACGCTGCGTTCGGCGCGGCGCGACCATCCTCACACCCAGCCGATTCACCGCCGATCAACTGGTGCATCGCTTCCATGCCGACCCGAGCCGCATCGTGGTCAACCACTGGGCGCCGGATCGCGGCATGCATTACGTCGCCGACCCCGCCAGGCGCTCGGCGATCGCCCAGCGCTACGGCGTGACCGAACCTTTCATTCTGCATCTGGGCGCCGTTGATCCACGAAAGAACACGCACGCGGCCATCGAAGCCTACGCCCGCCTGCCGGAATCGGTACGCCGGGCCTGGCCTATGCTGGTCATCGGGTTGGGTGACGACGCTCATCGTCAGACGATGGAAGATCTGTGTCTGCAACTTGGTGTGACCGGGTCGGTTCGTCTGGCCGATTTCGCGCCCGAGGCGGACATGCCGGGACTGTTCAGCGCCGCGGGCGTGTTGTTCTACCCCAGCCGCTCGGAGGGGTTCGGCCTGCCGATTCTCGATGCGTGGGTCGCCCGCACGGCCGTGGTCTGTGCCAACGCGACCAGCCTGCCCGAAGTCGGCGGCGAAGCCGCGGTTTACGTGGACCCCACCGACACAACCGACATGACCCGAGGCCTGGAACGGGTGCTCGCGGATGATGCGATGCGCCATTGCCTGCTCGATCTGGGCGGGAAACGGGTCCGTCAATTCACCTGGGAACGCACGGCCGACCGTTTCATCGAGGCCGTGCGCATGACCGTGGGCTTAACTGGGGAGACGCACCGTGCCGCCGCATGAATCGCTGTTGATCCATGAGGACTGTCGCGCGTACCGGGGGGATCGTCCGTGTACACACAACCGCTTGTGCGCCGATTGTTCGCACTATGCGCCGATCGGGCGGCGTGTGTGTGTGATCAAACTCGGCGCGCTGGGCGATGTGATTCGGACCTTGTGCATCCTGCCGCATCTGCGGCGCGAGGACCCGAACACGCAGATTACATGGGTCACCTCGCCCGCCGCGGCCGAGTTCATCCAGGCTCATCCGCAGATCGATCAGGTGATGACCTTCGACGCACACACGATCGCGGCCTTACCGCAACAGTCATTCGACCTGTTGATCAGCCTGGACAAGGAACCCGGCCCGACCGGTCTGGCGATGTCGATCCACGCCGGGCAGAAGAAGGGCATCGGCATGGGGCCGTCGGGGCGCCCCGTGCCGTTGAATCATGAGGCCGCTCGATATTTCGCGCTGGGTTTGTCGGATGACCTGAAGTTCCGCCGGAACCAGTCGACCTACCCGCAACTCGTCTACGAAGCCCTCGGCTGGGCCTATGCGGGCCAGACCTACTCGCTGCCGCTGACCGGGCGGGAACGAAAAGAGGCGGCTGATGTGCTGACCCAACGGGGCTGGTCACCGCATCGGCCGACGGTGGGGATCAATGTCGGCGCCGCGACCACCTTTGCCAACAAGGTCTGGCCGACCGATCGGCTGGCGGACCTGGCCGGGCGCCTGCGCACCGCGGAGCCGGACACGCAGGTGCTGTTGCTGGGTGGGCCGCAGGAACAAGCAAGGGTTGAGAAAATCGCCGCTCGCGTACCCGGGTGCATCGACGCCGGCTGCGAACATCCGGCCCGACGTTTTGTCGGCGTGATCGACCGTTGTGACGTGGTGTTCTGCGGCGACACGCTGGCGATGCATCTGGCCATCGCCCGGCAGCGCGGCGTGGTCGCGTTCTTCGGGCCGACGTGTGAACAGGAGATCGACCTGTTTGACTTGGGTGAGAAGCTCGTCGCCGCGACGCCGTGCGCGCCCTGTTACAAGCGCCACTGCGACATGGCGGATGTGTGTCTGCACGCGGTGGAAGTGGGCGAGGCGCTGGCTTCGATTCGGAGGGTGCTCGCCCAGCGTCGTGCCGAGGGCGATGCCCCGCCGCTGAAGAAGCAGGCCGGCTGAACCGGGCGACAGGTGATGGAAAGACGCAAACAATGAGTCGCACGCATGGCCTGATGATGATGCCGGATGTACCGTGGCCGACCTGCGGCGGGCGGGAGGTCTACAGCCATCATCTGCTCGCGGCGCTCGATGCGATCGGCCAGCCGATGCACGCGCTGACAACCGGCACGCGAACCGCGGACCCCGCCGACTGGCCGTTGCGCGATCGCGTATCCGTCCATCATGCGGCTCGTCCGTCCGCATCATCCTGTCCCCCTGAAAACCGACTCGACCGACGTTGGCGAAAGTATTGGGGCTGGTCGGACACGGCACTGGCGAACATCCGTGAGCATGTCACGCAAAGCAAGCCTCGCTTTGTCGCGGCGGCCGGCTTGGACATGTTGCCCGCGCTGGCCGTGATGCCGCCGGATACGGTGCGCATCTGGCTGGCGCTGGATGAGCCGGCACGATTTCAGTGGTCGCTGGCTCGATCGGCGCGGCAATGTTCAGACAAACTGCATCGTACTCGGCTGGCGGCGACGTTCGCCGCTTACCAGTGGACTTACGCCGCGGATGTCGACGTGGCGTTGGCTGTTTCCGCCGACGATGCCCGGTCGTTGCGGCACGTCGGCCGGTTCGACCGTTCGATCAACCTGCCCAACGGTGTCGATGCGGACTTTTTTCAACCGTCGGACGAACCGTCCGATCCGCGGACGGCGATCTTCTGGGGCCGACTGGATTTTGCTCCGAATGTGGAAGCGTTGCGCTGGTTTTTGCGGCATGCCTGGCCGCACGTGCTCGCCGGTACTGCCGAGGCGTGTTTGCGTGTCGTCGGTCGCCATGCCGACCAGTCTTTACAGGATGAACTCGAGCGTAGCCCGGGCGTCGAGTGGATCGGTCCGGTCGAGGACATTCGGCCGTGGGTGCGGCGAGCCGGCCTGGTCGTCCTGCCGATCCGCAGCGGCGCGGGGATCAAGAACAAACTTCTGGAAGCGGCGGCGATGGCCCGGCCCATCATTGCGTCGCCCCGGGCCGTGCACGGCCTCGAGGCCGACCATGCCTGGCGCGTCGCGGATCGACCGGAAGACTGGGCCCAAAGCATGCGGCAATTGTGGCGCGACGCGCAAGCCGCCGCCACACTTGGCCGTAACGCCCGACAATGGGTTGTTACCCATCACTGCTGGCAACACAACGCCGCAGAGCTCCTGCGCCTCGTGGACCAACTCGGCACAATTCGTGATATGCCGTCGATGGTCTGCGTAAACGGAAAGGGGCGACAGGCGGCATGAAACAGATGACGCTGCTGGTCATGCTGCTGTTCGGCGGAGCGGTCGGGATCCTTGTGCATCCTTTCTATGGCATATTGCCGTACTACATTTTCGCCGCGCTCCGTCCGCAGTCGATCTGGTCGTACGCCTTGCCGGAAGGGATACGCTGGTCGCTGATCGCCGCGGCCGTCGCGCTGGCCGGCGCGATTCTCCACGCGCCGCGCCTGATCGTGAACCTGCGATGGAATGTCGTGGCGACGCTGATCGCGATCTTTGCCGGCATGGTGCTGTTCAGTTGCCTCGCCGCCCGGGACTCAGCGCTCGCCGCCGACCAGGGCGTCGAGTACGCCAAAATCTTTGTCATGGCGCTCCTGGCCACCGTCGTCATCCAGCGCGTTGCGCACGTGCGGTGGCTGATGATCATGATCTTCGCCTGCATCAGCTACCTGGCCTGGGAATTCAACTACCGGTATATCTTTGACAACGAGTTAGACATCTATTTCGCCGGGCATGGCGGCCTGGACAACAACGACACCTCGATCATGCTGGCGATGGGCCTGCCGCTGGCGTACGGATGCTGGCGCATGCAGCGGCACTGGCTGGTCACCGTCGGGGCGGCGGCGGTCGCGCTGTTGATCATGCATGCGATCATGCTCAGCTATTCGCGCAGCGGCATGGTGGCGGCGATCGTCGCGCTGACCTGGCTGGCCTGGCATCATCGTCCCCGACGCCACGTGTTGCTGCTGGTGCCCGTCGTTGTCGCGACGGTGCTCTACATGGCCGGCCCCGAGGTCCGCAGTGAATTCCTGTCGATCAACAACTATGAGCAGGACACCAGCTCGCAACGCCGCATGGAAAGTTGGGAGCGCGGCTGGGAGACCGCATGGGATCACCCCTGGACCGGGGTCGGTGTGCGCAACAGCAACCAGATGAGCCTCGCCTACGGCGCCCACACCCACGGACGCAGCGTCCACAACATGTACCTGCACATCGCCGCCGACAACGGCATTCTCGCCATGGGCGTCTACGTGAGCATTCTGATCACCGCGTTGATCATGCTGTGGCGGTTCCGTCATCGCCTGGACGATGAATCTCCATCGCACCATTCCCGGCGCGGGCCGCCGCCACAACAGCGACGTGAATGGCAGGCGATGGCCCTGGCGATCGAGGGATCCTTGATCGCCTTCGCGGTCGGTGGTGTGTTCCTGTCGTTGCAGTTCTTTGAATTGCCTTGGTTGTTGATGGTGATGGCCGGCGCGTTGCCGACGGTCGCCACTCCCCGACCGAGCGGCGCCGCCGTCGTCGAGGCGCCGTTGGATGAGTTGCTCGCCGACGATGCGGCAAGCCTGCCGGGAGCGCCTCGCCATGCCTGAATACCCGCGCCCCGCGGTGTGACCCTCGGTTGCCTTATGGAGACGTCAGCGTGCCTTCTCGTCAGCCCCTGAAAAAGATGATCCAGCGCGGCGTGCGCGGTTCGGTGAACCCGGTGCTGGCACATGGCCGATCCACCCCCGCGGATCAGGTACCGCACAGTGTCGTCGTGGCCGGCGCGCCGCGCAGCGGGACGACCTGGCTGGCCGAACTGCTCGCCGAAGCCTGCGGCGCCGCGATGCTGTTCGAGCCGTTTCATCCCGAATGTGTGCCCGCTGCACGCATGGCCGGGTATGACTGGAACACGTTCGTGCCGCTCGGCGCCGATTGGCCCGAAGGGCGCGCCTACGCCCGCAAGGCCCTGGCCGGGCGCATCTGCACGCCCTGGACGTTGGGTTTCACCAGCGCACGAAGCGTCCTCACCCGCCGGCGTTGGGTGGTCAAATGCGTCCGCGCGAACATGTTCCTGCCATGGCTGGCCGAGCAGTGCGGCATGCGGGCGGCGGTCCTGCTCGTTCGCCATCCCTGTGCCGTCATCGCCTCGCACCTGCGCCAGGGCTGGGTCCTCAAGCATCCGCCGATCTGCCCCGAGTTCTTCGACGCCTACCCGCACACGCGCAAGCTGGTTCAGGGACTGACCGGCCCCGAAGAGTATCTCGCGGCGTTGTGGAGCATGCGGCATTTCGTGCCGTTGCAGCACCGCGGCAAGCCCTGGCTGCACGTGGTCTGCTACGAACATCTGGTCATGCAGGGCGCCGACCGCTTTCAACAATTGATGGCTGACCTTCAGTTCGACCGGTCGGCTGCAAATAACCTGGACATGGGTCGGCCCAGCCAGATGGCCAAGGAGCGTTCGCGCACCGATCAAGTGGCCAGGGCGCTGGGGGCGTGGCAGCACGAACTGTCGCCTGACATGGTCCGGCGGATTCTCAACGTCGTGCACGAATTCGGGTTGGCGCTATACAACGATGACCTCGAACCCGACGACCGACAGTTGCGGCCACTCGCGGCAGCCCCGGTACGGGCCGCTCCTAAAGCGGCTGCGTAGCCGGCCCGATAGTGATTGTATTGGTTATGCGGGTCGTGCCGTTATGGCTGCAAACGGTCGCGGTGGGAGTTACATGGACGTATGTCGAACACCTGATCATTCACCCAAGGATATCCGTCCGGCGATTCTCCACGTGGTCCACGCGCTCAACCGCGGGGGGGCGGAGGTGCTGGTGCGTGACCTGGTGGCCCGGTGCGGTCGCGACTTCCGCTTCGTCGTGCTCAGCCTGACCGACGGCGGTACGCTCGGGCCCGAACTCGAAGCCCTGGGGGTGACGGTGTGCCGATTCCATCGGCGGCCCGGGTTCGATTGGCGCTGTGCCCGGACGATCGCGCAGGCCGCCCGGCAACACAACGTCGACATCATTCACGCGCACCAGTACAGCCCGTTCGTTTACGCGTCGTTGGCCCGCCTGTTCGGCGCGTGGCGATGCCGCGTGATCTACACCGAACACGGCCGACCCTACCCCGACCAGAGCAAGTGGAAGCGGCGCCTGGTCAATCCCATGCTCACCGCACTGACCCGCCAGGTGACAGCGGTCAGCCGCGCCGTAGCGACCGCGCTGAACAAGTATGAAGGCATCCCGTCCTCGCGCGTCCAATTGATTTACAACGGGATCGACTCCGCGCCATTCACAGGCGCCCGGCCGCTCACCCAACGCCAGGCGATGCGCCGGGCGTTGGGAGTAGGGCAGGATGAAGTCGTTGTGCTTCAGGTCGCCGGCTTCCGCCCGGTGAAGGACCACGCCACCGCGATCCGCGCCTTTGCCGAGCTGGTACGGGAGCATCCGCACGCACGACTGCTGCTGGCCGGGGCCGGCCCGACCCAGCCCGCGACCGAACAGCTTGCCGCGACCTTGGGCATCAAGCATTACGTGCGGTTTCTCGGCGAACGAACCGACGTGACGGACCTCTGGCATGCGGCGGACATCGCGCTGCTGTCGAGCCTGAACGAAGGCACCAGCGTCGCTCTGCTCGAAGCAATGGCGGCAGGCAAACCGGTGGTGGCGGCGAAGGTCGGGGGCAACGGCGAAGTCGTCGCCGAGGGTGTGACCGGTCGGCTGACGCCGCGCGGCGATGGGCCGGCGATGGCCAAGGCGTTGGGCGAACTGATCCGTGACCCGGGGGCGCGGCGGCGCATGGGTCGAGCCGGTCGTCGGCGCATGCTGCGGCACTTCACGCAGGAGCGCATGCACGACGCGTTCGCCGCGCTGTATCGCCGCCTCGCCGGCCGACCGCGCCGGGCAAGCCGTCCCTTGAGCGAGCCGGCGGCATCCGGGCGCGACGCGTTGATCATCTTCGCCGATGATTTCGGGCGGCATCCATCCAGCATGCAGCGGCTGGCACAACGACTGGCCGGCCGCTACGAGATCGCGTGGATCAACACGATCGGCATGCGCCGCCCCAGACTCTGCGCCGCCGATCTCAAAAGAGGACTGAACAAGCTGCGCCAGTGGTTCACCCGCCGCGGGCCGGAGCGAGAGGAATCGTCCGGCGGGTCACGTCGAGACATTCGCGTCTACAACCCGACGATGTGGCCGAGTTTCGCGGGGCGCTGGCAGCGGCGATTGAATCGGTTCCTGCTGTCGCGCTGCGTGCGCCGGGTGGCGGAGCAGTTGCCCGGCCGGGTCACCGTGGTGACCACGCTGCCCATTACCGCTGACCTGGTCGGCACGCCCGGCGTGGATCGGTGGGTCTACTACATGGTCGACGACTTCGCCAACTGGCCGGGGCATGACGCTATGGCCCTGGCGGCGATGGAGCGACGACAGATTCAACGGGCGGATCGGATCATCGCGGCCGGCGGCCGGCTGGCCCGGCGCGCCCGCCAAGCCGGCCGATCCGTCGAGG
>CAYYPN010000030.1:0-16771 GCA_964473545.1 uncultured Planctomycetaceae bacterium | reverse complement strand
AGGCGACGGATTGCAAATCCGTTATTCGTGGGTTCGAATCCCACCGCGGCCTTTGGGCCTGGGGCGCCGAACGGCGCAGGTGAATCCGCAAGTCTGACACGGGATGCGATGATGACCGAGCCTGCTTTGTCCGTCGTCGTGCCCTGCTACAACGAAGCCGACGGATTGGTCGAATTGCACCGGCGGATCGCGGCCGCCTGTCGGCAGGTCACCGACGACTACGAAATCCTGCTGGTCAACGACGGGTCGAAGGACGAGACCTGGCCGACGATGCAACGGCTGCGCGCCGAAGACTCGCAGGTCGTCGCGGTCAACCTCTCCCGCAATCACGGCCACCAGTTGGCGCTGACCGCCGGGCTGAGCCTGTGCCGGGGCGGGCGCATCCTCATCATCGACGCCGATCTGCAGGATCCCCCGGAACTGCTGGCGGACATGATGAAGCTTATGGACGACGGTGCCGACGTCGTCTACGGCCAGCGCCGCCGGCGCGACGGCGAAAGCCGCTTCAAGCGCTGGACCGCCTACGGGTTTTACCGGCTCATCGAATGGCTCAGCGACACGCCCATCCCGCGCGACACCGGTGACTTTCGCCTCATGAGTCGCCGCGCGCTGGACACGCTGCAGGCCATGCCCGAGCAACATCGCTTCATCCGGGGCATGGTCAGTTGGATCGGCTTTAAACAAGTGCCGATGCTCTACGATCGCGAGGCCCGGTTCGCGGGCAAAACCAAGTACCCGTTTCGCAAGATGTTCCGCTTTGCCCTCGATGCGATCACCGCGTTCAGCATCAAGCCGCTGGCCCTGGCATCGCTGATCGGGGTGGTCAGCGGGTTCGGAGCGCTGCTGCTGATCGTCTACGCCCTGATCAGCATGGTGGTCGGGCAGACGGTGCCCGGCTGGGTGAGTTTGATGGGGGTGATTGCCCTGCTGGGCAGTGTGCAGTTGTTCGTGCTGGGCATCATCGGCGAGTACCTGGGCCGCTTGTACGAACAGGCCAAGGGAAGACCCTTGTTCATCATCGAGTCGATCGAGGGCGGGGCGGACGAGCCGGACCGCCCGACCGGCGAGCAGGGCGTTGGACAGAGCCGGTAGTCGACTATACTGTCCGCCCGGTCGATGTCGGGTCGCATCCGGGGGCGTATCCGATGAGTTCGAACAACAGGGGCACCATGCCTGAAATGAACGACCAAGCCAATCCAACGTCTTCATCCGCCGGGACTGACCTACCCGGTGAAGCCTCTCCTTCGCCAGCGCTCGCGCCGCGCCAGGACACGCCCCTGACGCTGCTGCTGGGTCTGGCGATGGTGCTGTTTTTCACAACGATGCTCGCGTTCGTGCCGCGCATGACCGGCGACACGTTCATGGCCCTCGCCGGGGCCGAGGACGTGCTCCACGGGCACATGGGCCAGCCCGACGACTGGTCCTTCATCACCACCGACGACCAGGTCTGGGTCAACCAGAACTGGGGCGCGAACATGATCCTTTACGGGTTCTACCAGGCGTTCGGCGGCAACGGTGACGTCGAAGCCGGCTCGCGCCCGGGTGACGCCGGCATCGTCGCGATGAAGATGACGCTGGTGTTCATCCTCAGCCTGTCCGTGCTGATGGGCTCCCGCTGGCGCGGGGCGAGCTGGACGATGTCGATGCTGGCCGCGGGGATGACCTGTCTGGCCGTGCGCCACTATGTCGACATGCGGGCGAACCTGTTCACGTTGACGTTCGTGCCGCTGTTCCTGTGGTCGCTGTACTGGTCGGGCAAGTCGGTCCATCGCATCTGGGTGCCGGTCGTCCTGCTGGTGTTGTGGTCGCACATTCATGCGGCCTGGGTGTTCGGCTTCGGCATGCTCGGGTTGTGGGGTCTGTGCCAGTTGGGCGCTCGCGCCGCCGCCAGGGAGTTTACCGAGGGCTGGTTGAAAAGGCTTTGGCCTTACCTGGCGGCGCCGCTGGTCGTGTTGATCCTGTCGTCGCTGACCAGTCCCCACGGTTTCCGCAATGTCACGTACACGTTCGAATCGATGTTCGGGGGGACCAACGAGGTCTGGCACCAGGTCGACGAATGGCGGCCGATCTTCGCCGAGCGCGCCCACTTCGGCAGCCCCGCGGAGTTCGGCGTGCAGGCGGCGCTGCTGTTCGCCATCGCCCTGACCTACATCCTCTACCGCACCTATCGGTTGGATGAAAAACCCGGCTCGCCCCCGCTGATTCGCCAGCCGCGCAGCGGCACGGAAAACGCCGCCATCGTGTTCGAAATCCTGCTCTGGCTGATCGCGGCGTTCATGGCCCTCAGCGCCCGCCGCTTCATCGCCTTGCCGCTGCTCACCGGTGCGCCGTTGCTGGCGCGGGGTATGACGTGGATGCTGCGCGGGCGAATGGCCGCGTGGGTCGCCGCCGCCGTCATCGTCCTCGGATTGATCTGGGGTATGACCAGCGGTGTCTCGGGCAACGCGGCAACCTTCCGGACACAACTCAACGCCCTGCAGCCGGTGGCGATCATCGCGCTGGGGCTGGTGGTGATCGCGCCGTTGCTGGCCGGGCTGCTGAATCGACTCGTGCCTCGCAAAGCACACTGGCCCGTGTTCGCATTGGCCATCGCCCTCATCGGCGCAGGCGGTGTCGAATACACCCGCCTCAACGCCTTCTACCGCGACGACTCGCCGTTCATGGCCAAGCATACGCTCTACCAGCGCATGATCACCTGGGACAACTTCCCCGGGCCCATGAGCAAGTTCATCAACGACAACGACATCGCCGGCAACGTCTACAACGACTGGCGGTGGGAGAGCTTTTTCCACTGGTACTGCGGCGACCTGATCAAGGTCTACCTTGGCGGTCGCGCCCAGACGGTCTACACCGCTGAGCAGTACCTGACCTGGCGTCAGTTGGCCACACCCGTCACGCCACCCGGCGGGGGCGACCCCAAGCCGATGGCCGCGACCCACCTGCCGAGGATCGGCGCCAACCTCATGGCCCACCCGATCCGCTACCAGGACATGGTGCTGAAGCTGTGCTTCGAACCCGGCGGACAGTGGGTGCCGATCTTCTTCGACGGCAACGACTGGTTGTGTGCCTATGCCGGGTCGCCGCAGACCCGTCAGTACATCGAAGATGTGATCAAGGGTCGCATGACCTACCGTGACCCGGCGCTGGCGGCGATGAGCAAGGCGGTGTGCCTGGGCGCGACCATGACCCGGGCCTCGCCCAACCAGGTCCTGCGGGCGATCGAGCAGGCGGTCGAACTGCAGCCCGAGCCGCCGCTGTATGCCCTGGCCCTGAGCGTCTACCGCGACAACGACCTCCCCCAGCAGCGGTTGTTCGATTTCCTCCAGTCCGAGGCGATTCGGCTGTCCCACCTTGACTGGCGCAGAAGCAATGGCGTGGGTATCCTCAACAGCCAACTCTACGTCTGCGAACGTCTGGCCCAGGCCTACAGCCAGGTCAAACCGGCTCGCGATTACTGGAATCAGCGTCTGGACCTGCTGCAGGAAGCCAAGCTCAAGGCGTTCCATGGCCTGCCGGTCGAGTTGCCCGAACCGATTCCCGCAGGCGGCCCGCCGGGCTCGGTCTGGTCCAATTGAATGTGGATAACCCCGACTCCTGAAACGGCCAATGCCGACGGGTGGACTCGAACCACCGACCTAGGGCTTATGAATCCCTCGCTCTAACCGGCTGAGCTACGTCGGCGAAGCGTGACCATTTTACGCCGTGACGCCGAACGGGCAAGTCCCACTGCGGCTCGCTCGAAATCAAGCCGATCGTTATCTATAATACAAGGCTCGAACCCGAGAGACGCCGTATATGCTTCGCAAGCTCCTCCATGCCAAGATTCACCGCGCGACGGTCACCCACTGCGACGTCGACTACGTCGGTTCGATCACCATCGACGCCGAGTTGCTGCGCGCCACGGGCCTGGTCCCCAGCGAGTCGGTGCTCGTGGCCGACTGCGACAACGGCAATCGCTTCGAGACCTATGTTTTCGAGGGGGGCCCGGGGACCGGGATCATCGGGGTCAACGGCGCCGCGGCGCGGCTGGTCGAGCCCGGGCATAAGCTCATCATCTGTGCCTTCGCCCAGATCGATCAGGCCGAACTCGACACCCATCAGGCTTCGGTCGTGGTGGTGGACGACCACAACCGCATCGCCCAGCGTCTGACCTACGACACCCGTCTGGCGATGATCAATCCCGAGCCGCAGATCGTCTGACCTGAGCGTCGGGTCCACGTTTACAGCTTGTCCGGGTAGAATGACAGACGACCATGGCCAAGTTGCGCCTCAGCCTTGCCAGCAAGTGCCAGTTGCTGTTTGGACTGGCGGTGGTGGTGATCATCACCGCCGCCCTGGCTGTGCCGTGGGTGCGTATGCGGAGTCTGCTGGATGAAGGCCAGCGTGAGATCGCCCGTGAAATGGCCGAGGCCTGGCTGAATGACCTCGTCGAAGCCGACGGCCGACTCTGGAGCACCGAAGAGCAGGTCCTCGGGCACGGCCAGACCCATCCCCGTCGCTTGCGACTGGTCACCGAGCGCAGCTTCGCCCTGCGTGAACAGACCGACCCGTTTTTCGCCGACGCACTGGAACGATTCACCGCGCAGCCGGAACGGCAGGATCTGCTCCAGCGGATGCCCAGCGAAGCCGAGGGGATGCGCTACCGCTATGCGTGGGCGGTGCATCAAAGCGATGTGGATCGCCTGGCCGGGCGGTTCGAGCCGACCCTCCCGCCGCCGCCGGAGGCCGACCCGCTCGTCGGCATCGTGCTCATCGACATGAACGCCGAATGGGCCCAGGCTCAGATCCTGCTCAACCGCGTGTACATCGTCATCGCCGGACTGCTGGCGATGCTGCTGGCGATCGTGGGGTTCTGGTTCGTCACCATGCGGATCATCCTCTCCCCGGTACGCGTGCTCCGATCGACCGCCGAGAAAGTCGGTGAAGGCGACCTCAACATCCGGGCCGACATCAACACCGGCGACGAGTTCGAGCAATTATCCGACGCCTTCAACCACATGCTCGTCAATCTCAAGGCCAGCCAGGAACAACTGCAACAACTCAACCGTCAGCTTGATGTGAAGGTCGACGAGCTGGCGCAGACCAACGTGTCGCTGTTCGAAGCCAATCGTCTGAAGACCGACTTCCTGGCCAACGTGTCGCATGAGCTGAAGACGCCGCTGAACTCGATCATCGGGTTTGCTGAACTGCTCAGCGAAGCGATCGCGCACGGCAGACCCCTCGAGGACAAGCATGGCCGATACGTCGAGAACATCGCCCAATCCAGCCGGGCGCTATTGACGATGATCAACGAGTTGCTGGACCTGGCGAAGATCGAGGCCGGTCGTATCGACATGAACGTCGAGTCAGTCAGCATCGCCGACGTTTGCGAGGGTTTGGCCAGTCTCATTCGTCCGCAGGCCGAGGCTCGCAAACTCGACCTGGAGGTGAAGGTGGCTCGCGACCTGCCGGTGGTGAAGACCGACGTCGGCAAGCTGCAGCAGATCCTGTTCAACTTCCTGTCCAATGCCGTGAAGTTCACCCCGCCCCAGGGGCGGGTGACGCTGTCGGCCGCGGCCGATCTCGACGCCGACGGCCAGGTTCAGGGCGCCCGCATCAGCGTGACCGACACCGGTCCGGGGATCGCCCTGGAAAATCAGGAGGAGATCTTCGAGAAGTTCCGCCAACTCGACGATTCGCACACCAAGGAGCACGCGGGGACCGGCCTGGGCCTGGCGATCAGTCGCGAACTGGCCCGGTTGCTCGAAGGGCGGGTGGAGTTGGATTCCGACGTCAGCCGGGGGGCTGCGTTCAGCCTGGTCATCCCGCTCGTGCTCGAAGCCCGCAGCCAGCCGCTGATGCCCGACCTGGCATAATGAAAGTAAACGATGGGCGGCGACGTCGTGTATGGCACTGATCCCGGACTGGATCGTTGTCGATCGAGCCGGTGGACGCGATAATGGCAGCCCCAACACCCGGGGCATGCAAGGAGACCTTCGATGAAGCGATGGAACCTGTGTTTGATCGTGGCCTTGATGGTTTTGATCGGCGGGTTGACGATGCCGCTCGCCGCCGAGCGCGATGCGGATGTGAAGGACAAACCGGCCAAAAAAGAAAAAAACCACGCCGACAAGCCCGACAAGCAGGCCAAGGCCAGGGCGGACAAGCCGGAGAAGCAGAAGAAGGATCGACCGGCCAAGGTCAGGGGGTCATGGAACAAGCTCGACCTGTCCGAGGACCAGGCGGCGAAGATCGCCGCCATCCAGACCCAGACCCGCGAGAAGATCGAGCAACTCAAGAAGGCTGAGCATGAGCAGATTCTCGCCGTGCTCAACGCCGATCAGCGCGACCGCATCGACAAAATGGAACAGGTGCGCCGCGCCAAGATGAGCGTGGGCGGCATGAAGGGTGCCCTGGCCCGCATGGAAAAGAAACTCGACGCCACCCGCGAAGCCCTCGCCAAGGCCCGCGAAGCCGGCAAGCAGGACAAAATCGACATGCTCGAAAAGGAATTGACCGAGCAGGAAGCCAAGGTCAATGACTATCGCGCCAAGGTCAAGGAAGCCGAAGCCAACATCGGCGACGACGACCAGCGCGACAAAGACTGAGCCTCGCCTAACAATCCGGCGAAACACGAAGCCCACCCGTACGGGTGGGCTTTTTTGTCACACTATCTTCGGCAGTTCGCGATCCACTTCGGGAAAGTATCGCCGAATGATCGCGCAATCGAACTTGCCAAGGATCTCACCCGCCGACTCGCGGGCCAGCAGGAACTCGAACGCCGCGGCAACGACGCGCTCCGGCGCCACCCGCCCGTGTGACCAGTGGTCGTAGTCCGACCAGCTTAACGACACGGTGTATTCGTAGGTGCGCCCCCCGTCGGCCAGTTCCACAGCAAAGGTCCAGCCGCGCGACGCCTCGGTTTCGGTTTTCACATTGATATCGACCATCGCCTCCATGCTACAATCCCGGCCGTGTCAGACAAAGCCCCGCAGCCCGCAGCGCGCGACGTGGTCGTCGACGCCGTCGCGAAACAGGCGGCGGCTTTCCCCGATATCCACCCGCCGACATTGGCCCTCGACTCGCTCGAGCCCCGCGACCGTGCGCTGGCCGTGGCGATCTACCGCACCGTCGCCCAGCGCTGGATCAGCATCGAGTACGTGCTGAGGGCGTACCTGAACCGCTCGATCAGCAAGGTCGAGTCGGAGTTGCGGGCGATCCTGCTCGTGGCCGGGGCGCAGTTGCTGTTCATGGACCGTTTGCCCGCGTATGCGGTGGTCGACGAGGCGGTGGGCCAGGCCCATCGGCGGCTGCGCAAGGGCGCGGGCAAGCTGGCCAACGCCGTGCTGCGGCGCGTCGGGGCGACCGACCTCTCCGATCACCTGCCCGACCCGATGGACACCGACCGGTTCCTGTCGATCTGGACCAGCCACCCGACCGCCCTGGTCAGCGCCTGGCGGGAGCGTTTCGGTGAGGAAGACACCCGCGCTTTACTGCGGCACAGCAACGTCAACCCGCCGACGATTGTGCATGCCCCCGGAAAAGAGACGGGCCAGCCGCATCAGCGCCAACCGTTCATCATCTGGGAGGGCTCGCACGTTGATCTGAGCCGGTTGCTGAAGTCGCCCGACGTGTGGGTGCAGGATCCGTCAGCCTGCGGCGCGATCGCCATGGCCGCTCAACACGGCATCCAACCCACCACGACGATCGACCTGTGCGCAGGCGTCGGCACCAAGACCCGCCAACTCCTGCACACCTTCCCGGATGCCCAAGTCATCACCACTGACGTCGACCCCCGGAAGGTGGATGTGTTGCGGCAGACATTCAACGATAACCCGCGCGTGCAGGTCGTCCCCATCGACGCCGTCGCCGAGCATCAAGCCGACCTGCTTCTGCTCGACGTGCCTTGCTCCAACACCGGCGTCCTCGCCCGTCGGCCCGAGGCCCGCTATCGCTACCGCGACAAGACCCTGCGTTCGCTGATCGATCTTCAACGCCAGATCATTACACAGGCTGTCGACCTGCTCACCGGAGGGGGGAGGTTGCTGTATACAACCTGCTCGATCGAACCGAGGGAGAATCACGACCAGGTCACGTGGGCCGCGCATGAATACGGCTTCACCGTCACAGACGAGCACAGCACCCTTCCGGCCGGTGAAGGGACGAGCTACCACGACGGGGCGTACGCGGCGCTGCTGGCGAAGAGTTAATCGATGCGTTTGATGTCGATGTCGTGATGAAGCGTGCCGGTGGCGCCGGTGCCGCGAAACGTGCCGGTGAGCGGCGACGCGCCGTCGGGATGCGGGGCCGCGGCCAGGGCGATGTGCGTGTTGCTCACCGCCAGCCCGTGCGTCGGGTCAAACCCCCGCCAACCCGCCCCCGGAAGATAGACCTCGGCCCATGCGTGCAGGTGCGATTCGTCCGCCTGCTCGCCGCCCAGTTCGTACCCGCTGACAAAGCGACCGGCCAGGCCGACCGCCCGACACGCTTCGACCCACAACATCGTCAGGTCACGACATGCCCCGGTCCCCTCGGCAAGTGTCCGCTCGGCCGACCACGCCGCGCCCGTCGGGCGCACGATGACCTTGATCCGTTCATACAGCAACGACGTCAGGCTCACGCAGAAGTCGATCGTTGAGCCGTTGACCTGCCCCAGCACCCGCCGCGCCAGTTCGCCGACCGGGTCCGCATCGGCATGGGGCTGGCGCGCAAGGCAAAGCCGCAGCTTGTCGGCGGTCGTCGGGGCGTAGGTCATCGGCAAACGCGTCGCGCCGCCGCCCAGAACGAAATCGAACGGGTTGTCACGGCGATTGGCGACGGTACACGTCGACGTGATCGTCATGTCCTGCCGCAGGCCTTCGAACCATACATGATGCACCGGGTTGCCCAGCGGATCGAGCCCGGCGGTGATCCCGGCGGGCGGCTCGTCGATCTGTAGCTCCGCCGCCTCCGGTCGTTGCGCCCCGTCAAACCGGGGCGTCAACCGCAACACGTGCGGCTCCAGAAACACCGGCCGGTCATACTGATATCGCGTGATGTGATGGATGTGTATTCGCATAGTCAGGGCGTCAGGCGGTCGAGGCCGACGGACGCATCACCGGCAACTCCGTGTCGAGCAGGTCGACCCAATCGTCGGGCAACGACTCGACGCCGGTCCGCAGGCGGTCCTGCCAGTACTCACTGAGTGCTTGCAAGTCGCGTGCCTCGAATCGGCGCTCGATCATGTCGTACGAATCCCGCTTGTACATCAGCACGTCAATGGGGAAGTCGACGTCGGCCGCACTGATCCGCGTCGAGTCGAACGCCAGCACACCGACCTTGAGCGCGTGGCGCAGGCTGTCGGTGTATTGGAGGGTGCGTCGGATGATCGGCTTGCCGTAGCCCGACTCGCCGATGATGTGGTAGGGGGTCCCCTGGCCGATCTCGACCCAGTTGCCCTGTGGGTAGAGCAGGTAGAGCTTGGGGTCGCGGTCACGTTCGAGCTGGCCGCCCACCAGGCAGTGCACGTCAAAGCTCAGCCCACTTTCAAGGATCGCCTTCTTGTCTTCGTCGGCGACGCGACGGATCTGGTCGCCGAACGCGTTGACCGCTTTGTACAGGCGATCGAACTGCGCGTCGGATTCCTCGATGACCTCCTCGAAATAGGTGCAGGCCTTGTCGCGCACGGAGCGCAGGCCCGAGGTCATGATGAACATCGAGTGACTGCCGTGCTGGTAGATCGACAGTTTGCGTGCGGTGGTGAGCTCGGTGCCGGTGGTGATTCGGGTGTCGGCGATGGCGACCAGCCCGCTCTGGACCCGCATGCCCAAACAGAATGTCATACCGTCTCCTTGCCTGCCGCGGCGGTGTGCGATCAGGCATAGCTGATCTGTCGTGAGATCGGCCGCAGCGCGAAAAAGGTATCAAAGACCGCGTCGCCGACCAAGTTCAATCGAGTCTGTGTGCCGTCGAGAAATTCATGCAGCCCGCCGCTGACGATCGCGTCGGTGCTGGCGTAGGCCAGTTCGGCATGAAGCTGGCCCAACTGCTGTTCGGCGACGTTGCAGAACGTGCCCAGCGTGGAGCCGCTGATCGCGTGTAGCGACTGGCGCGATGCCTCGATGCAGTACAGGATCGCCCGGGGAAACTCCCGATCCAGCACGAGAAACTCCACGACCCGACGGGGGTCGATGCGGCCGAAGCGTTTGCGATACATCTCCAGCCCTGATGTCGTGCGCAGCAGCGCAGCCCACTGGATGTCGTCCAGCGGCGAGCCGACGTCCTGCACACTCGGCAACAGCAGGAAGTACTTCACGTCCAGCACGCGGCTGGTCTTGTCCGCTCGTTCGAGCAGGCGCCCCATGCGACCGAAGTGCCATCCCTCGCCGTGGGTCATCGTCGAATCGGTCACTCCCCGCACGAGGTGGGCGGCGTTCTTGACCGCGTCGAAAAACCCGTGGGGATCCTCCTGCGCCTGCTGTCGGGCCGAGGGGCTTCGCACCATGAGGTAGAAGCTGTTGACCTGTTCCCACATCTCGGAGCTGATGACCTCGCGAATGGACCGGGCGTTCTCGCGTGCCGCGGTCACCGCCCGAACGATCGAGTTGGGATTCTCCCAGTCAAAGGTCAGGAACTCGATCACGTGCTCCGGGGCGAAGCTGTCGTAGCGTTGTTCGTAGGCTTCGCGATCACCGGTGATCATGATCAGCGGGCGAAACTGGCCGTCGGCGCCCTGGCTGGGGTCGAGGTTAAGCTGGAAGTGCACGTCGATGAGGCGCGCGTAGTTTTCCGCCCGCTCGATGTAGCGGTTCATCCAGTAGACGCTTTCAGCGACGCGCGAGAGCATGTCCATATCCTATGCCGATCGATGCGGATGTCAGCGCAACACCCATGTATCTTTGCTGCCGCCGCCCTGGGAGCTGTTGACCACGAGCGATCCTTCACGCAGGGCGACGCGGGTCAGCCCGCCGGGCATCACGCACACGTCCTCGCCGTAGAGGATGAACGGCCGCAGGTCGATATGCCGGCCCTGCATCTTCCCGCCGAACAGCGTCGGCATGCGTGACAGGTTCAACGTCGGCTGCGCGATGTAGTTGCGCGGATCGGCCTTGATCAGGTCGACGAATTTCGCCTGCTCAGCTTCGCTGGCGTGCGGGCCGATGAGCATGCCGTAACCGCCCGACTCGTTGGCCGGCTTGACGACCAGTTCGGCAATGTTGGCCACCACATGCTCACGCTGGGCGTCGTCCCAGCACAGGTACGTCGGCACGTTCGGCAGGATCGGATCCTGCTTCAGATAGTACTTGATGATATCCGGCACATAGGCGTAGACGACCTTGTCGTCGGCGATGCCGGTGCCCGGCGCGTTGGCCAGGCCGACCCGCCCGCGCCGGTACAGGTCCATGATCCCCGGCACGCCCAGCATCGAATCCTCCCGGAACACCTGCGGGTCCAGAAAGTCATCGTCGATACGCCGGTACAGCACGTCGATGCGTTCGAACCCGCGCGTGGTGCGCATGTAGAGGTTGTCGTCGTCGATGACCAGGTCGCGGCCTTCGACGAGTTCCACGCCCATCTGGCGGGCCAGGTAGGAGTGTTCGAAGTAGGCGGAGTTGTAGACGCCGGGTGTGAGCACACCGACCTTGGGCGGCGTGCGGCCGGTGGGGGAGGCATGCTGCAACGTCGCCAGCAGACGCTCGGGATAGTCCACGACCGGCCGCACGTTCATGGCGGCGAACACCCGCGGAAACGTCCGCTTCATCAACTCGCGGTTCTCCAGCACGTACGACACGCCCGACGGACAACGCAGGTTGTCCTCGAGCACATGCACCACGCCGTCGCCGTCGCGCACCAGGTCGGTGCCGGTGATGTGACACCACACCCCGCCCGGCGGATCGAGCCCGACGCACATCGGCCGAAACGAACTGGCCGACTTGATCACCCACTCGGGGACGACCTTGTCGGCGAGGATGTTCTGGTCGTGATAGATGTCGTCGAGGAACAGGTTCAGCGCGGTGATCCGTTGCTTGAGCCCGATCTCGATCGACCGCCATTCGTCGTCGGCGACGATGCGTGGCACCATGTCAAAGGGAAAGATGCGCTCGGTGCCCGAGTCGTCGCCGTAGACGGTGAACGTGATGCCCAGTCGCAGCAGCGCCTGCTCGGCCGCGACCTGACGTTGGCGCAGTTGATCCTCGGGGATCGAGACGAACTGGTCGATCAGCAGCATCGCCGCCTCGCGCGGCGCGCCGTCGGATCCGATCAATTCATCGTAGAACCCGTCGGTCTCGTACCCTTCAAATAGTGACTTGGCCACGCACACGTTCATAACGTATCTTTATAACTCCGGAACCATGCAATTCTTCATGCAAACGTGGTGCCACGCGGCATTTGAGCGCGGGCATTGCCTATTACCCGGGCATTCGCGCAACGAAAAAGCGGCCGTCCGTTGGGACGACCGCTCGGGCGTGTGACGGTATCTTCCGGGGTGTCCGGGGGGTCAGGACGCGCGGGGGTGGGCCTGGTTGTAAGCCTCGCGCATGCGCTGGGTCGTCAGGTGCGTGTAGATCTGCGTCGTGCTCAGCGACTGGTGGCCGAGCAGTTCCTGCACGCTGCGCAGGTCCGCGCCGTTGTCCAGCAGGTGGGTGGCGAAGCTGTGCCGCAGGGTGTGCGGGCTGATCGACGGATCGAGCCCGGCTTCGACGAGGTACTTGTCGAGCTTGCGGCGAACCGAGCGGCTGCTCAAACGCCCACCGCTCTTGTTCACGTACAGCGGCACGAGTTCACCCGACTCGGCGGCCTGGCGGACCTTCACGAGCCTCGGGTCGGCGTCGAGCAACGCGATGTACTGGCGAATCGCCCGCAAAGCATGCGAACCCAGGGGGACGATGCGCTCCTTCTTGCCCTTGCCGCGGATGGTCAGCGCCTCGCCGATCTCGTCCATGTCCTGGCGGTTCAGGTCGACCAGCTCGCTGACACGGATGCCGGTCGAGTAGAGCGTTTCGAGAATGGCCCGATCACGCGCGCCGAGGGTCGAGGTTTCATCCGGCGCGGCGAGGAGCTGTTCGATCTGTTCGACGGTGATCGCCTTGGGCAGGCGCTTGGTCTGCTTGGGCGTGCGGATGAGCATCATCGGGTTGGTGACGACCAGTCCCTGCCGCGCGAGGTACTTGTAAAAGCTGCGCAGCGTGGCGATCTTCCGCGCCATCGTCGCGGCCGAGTACTCGAACTCATCGAGCCACGTCAGAAAGCGGCGAATGAGCAGGGGGTCGGCTTCAACCATCGTCTGGCTGACGGAAGGACCGGATGCGGCCCCGTTGCCGTCGGCCGCCACGTCGCCGCCGCTTCCCGGGGCTTCGATGAACTGGGCGAACTGCCGCAGGTCGGCCCCGTAGCAACGGGCGGTGTACGGGCTGAAGTGTCGCTCCAGCCGCAGGTAATCCAGGAACTGTTGGATGAGGGGGAGGTTGTCCATGTCACACTCCGTTGTGTAAGGCCGCGCGGCGGGGGATCCGTCGATCGGCGGGTTAGTCTTCCGTGATCTCGGCCAGCTTCGAGGCCATGTGTTCACCCATCTGGTGCGACAGCACCGCGACATCGAACCAGTCGAGTCGGCTTGCCGGGTCGCGGGCCGCGTCGACCAGTTGCCGCATCATCTTCCGCTCTTCACCCGGCGCGTAACGAAACACCCAATGCTGATCCTGCTTGACCAGCGTCAGTTGGCGCGTCGCGTCGGTTGAAGCGGAGGTGTCCGGGCTGTCGTTCATGCGTCGGCTTTCCATCCCCGCGGGTGGAAGCCGAAGCCGTCCAGCCCGTCGGGCTAATTTGCCTGTTCGTCCGTCGGCGGTGGCTCGGGCATCGGCGGATTCAACCGACGCCATTCACTTTCGAGCAACTGCCGCGTCAGCTCGTGGCTGACGTATTCCGTATAAAGGTCCATGCTGAGCAGATACTTCCGCCAACCGGCGGGGCTGTCGATGGCGGTGCGGCCGGTGGCGTAGGCCTTCAACCGCGTGAGCACCGACCCGTTGGCCGCGTCGAAATAACCCGACGCCTGCGCCACCGGCTGGCTGTGCTCGGTCAGACCGGGCAAGCGGTCGTCCGTCGCCGCGTAGGTCAGGCGGCGCGAGCTGACCATGCCCGCCTCGGGCGCCCGGCGGCTGTATAGCTGCAGCGTCGCGCCGATCCTGGGCGGTTCGTACGGGTCCCACGCGCTGACCGTGCCGACGATCAGGCCGTCGGTGTCCAGCGTCTGCATCAAGCCCATCGCGTCGCCGACGCTGCCGATGCGCTCCAGCCCCGTCGCCTGCATCGCCTCCAGCACCCGGTTGACCGGCAACACGGTGATGCGGTCGACCTGCTGCAACTGCTGGGCGATCTTGTCGGCCACGACCATCGAGTCGACGATGCTCGTGCCCGACTCGTTGCGAATCGGCGCCACCGCCCACAGCTTGGGCGCAGGGTAGGGGCTGGCCAGCGTGTACGGCTGCTCGATGTCCTTTTCGAGCAGACCGCAACCACCCAGGGCCGCGCCCATCATCACCACGACGCCGAGCCACACACATAACCGGCTCAGCAAGACCTTTTCACTTGTCATGGCATCCTGCCGCATGAGATGAGCTCCGCTCATCGAAGGGTTCACGGTTCACGGATCGGGGTTCGGGGTAAGCAATGCGGAACCCTGAACCCTGGCCTACTCCGTAGGCACTGACGCCTGCGTGGCGTCGTCGGGGTTGTCCGGTTGCGCGATCAGCAACGATCCATGGGGCCGCACCGCCCAGATGTTGTCCGTGCCCGATCGGTTGGAGACGAAGAACACCCGGCCGTCCGGCGCCCAGGTCGGCTGCAGGTTCACGAAGCTGTCGCTGGTCAGTCGCACCCGCTCGGTGCCGTCGATGTTCACCACCCACAGGTCAGCCTTGCGGGGGCGGACGTTCGGGCCCTCGGTGGTGGGGCTGACCACGGTGGCGAAGGCGAGCTTGCTGCCATCGGGGCTCCAGGTCGGGGTGATGACCGCGGCGTTGGAACTGGCGGCGATCTCCGTCGGGCGGACGCCCTCGCCGTTGACGTAATCGATGGTCCAGATGCTGAACCAGCGCGTGCCTCGGAAGCGGGCCCGCTGAAAGACAATCTTGTCGCCTTTGGGGCTGAATTCGGGGAACAAGCCGTACCCGATGAACCGACGCTTGGCCGGGTTGGCCGCGTCGATGACCACGATCTCCCACTGGCCCGACTGCTCGCCGAGGGCGCTGAAGACGATCTGCTGACCGTCCGGCGACCAGCTTGGGTGCAGTTCCTGTGCGGGGTTGTCGGTCAGTTGGACCGCCTGCCCGCCGTCGAGGCTTTTAATGTAGATGTCCCAACTGCCCGAGCGGTTGGAGCAGAAGGCGACCTTGTCGCCGTCCGGGCTGATCGCGGGCATCGTGTCGTTGGCCGGGTCGGAGGTGACCTGGGTGACGGTCTGGGAATCGACCGGCTTGTAGTAGAGGTCGGCGGTGGGGCGGTGCTGGGTCGAGGCGAACACGACGAACGTGCCGTCGGGGCTGATGTCGGCGTCGAAGTCCGCGCCTTCAGGGGTGAAGGTGATCTGGCGGAGGTTGTCCAGGGCGTCGTCGGGCATGCCCTCGGGCCCGCCGGGGATTTCGCCGTACAGGTTGAGCACGCCGACGAACCGGGCCGGCCGGTCGCCGTCGTCAGCGACGGGCTGACCGACGAATTGCGGTTGCTCGTTCTGCTGGTCGCTGAGCAGGGCGGAGGTTGCCGCGGACATCTGACGATCGCGAGCCGAATCGGTCGACTGCGAGGCGGCGGCCTCAGGCTGAGCGGCGGGCCGGGAGCGGTTGGTCTGGGCCATGCGGCTGCACCCGGGCAGGCACACCCAGGCCGCCAGCATCACCAGCAGGCCCCACGTTGTAGCTGAACGTGTCATTCGATCACTCCCAGTCGGCGATTGGTGTGTAACCTTTATTCGGCCAAACCGCACCGCGATAACAACCCGGACCGCCCATCGCGGTTCCGAAACTGTTATCGGACAAGTGCAGGGGGGGCCTTGAGAGTGGATTTGGAGGAGTGATGCCCCGTCGGACCCGGTCGCGACGGGCTGATCGTGACGTTTCGGCTGGTTACTTGCCGAAATACCCGTCGGCATCGGATGCCAGGTCAAGTCGCTGTTGCACGATATGGACGAAGGATGTGATCGTGGCCTGGCTACGGCCGGGTTTGGATCCGGTCGCGGTAGCGTGCCCAGGCGATGCCCAGGTGTACGCGCAGGTCGTCGAGTGTGGCGGGCTTGATCAGGTAACCGAACGCCCCGAGGTCCATGACCTGCTGCAGGTACTCGGGTCCGGCGAAGGCGCTGAGGTAGACCACCGGAATGCCGAGTTCGCCCCAGATGATTCGACCGGCTTCGATGCCGTCCATGTCCGGCATGCGGATGTCGAGCACGGCCATGTCCGGTCGATGCGAGCGAGCCAGTTCGACCGCCGCCTTGCCCGACGCGGCCGGTCCGACCATGGTGTAGCCCAGTTGTTTGAGCGCCATTGCCGTCGCCTGCACCGCGCGCGGATCGTCTTCGGCCAACAGGATCGTCCGCGGTGCGTCGGGCGTTGGGTTGTCAGTCTGACGAGATCCTCGTGAGCCGGCCATGCCAGGGCCCTCCAGCCCGGCCCCGGACCCGCCTTGGTTAATATCGACCTCCACGCGGGCGGGATTGACACCAACTTCACCGCGCTTCGGGTCTCCTTCCCCGCAGAAGAGGGGCGAAGTATAAAATCAGCCTGGCATGGCGGCGACAGGCTTTTGCGGCAATGTCACG
>CAYYPN010000029.1:0-16878 GCA_964473545.1 uncultured Planctomycetaceae bacterium | reverse complement strand
GCGGTGCGTTGGCAGTGTTCGATCAAACGCGGGCAACGTTTGCAGCGAACGATGCGTTGGTTGAGTTGGATATGGGTCAGCGGCATGAGCCCCTGCCAAGCGGCAAGCTGCTAGTTGGTCAGCACGACCACGTCGTTGGCGTTGAAGCCGATGCGGGCGTCGCCGTCCCACTGGCGCGGGCGGGGGTTGGCTTCGGTGAGCTTGAGGGTCTGGCCGTCGGCGATCTCGAAGCTGTGCTGGGCCAGTTCACCGAGGTAGATCGTTTCGGTGTGCGAGGCGGTGATGATGTTGTCGGCCTGTTCGTCGGCGTCGAGCAGGCGCATCGCCTCCGGCCGCACGGAACAGGTCACGTTGCCGCGTTCGGGCACGTTCTCAGGGAGCACGCGCGAGCGGATCGGGCCGGTCGGGCTGTCCAGTTCGAGCAGGCCGTCGGTGCGGCCGGCGACGGTGGCGGTGATGAAGTTGGTCGTGCCGAGGAAGTCAGCGACGAAACGATTGGCCGGGCGGTTGTAGACCTCGACCGGGGTGCCGACCTGGCAAAGCCGACCTTCATGCATGACGGCGATGCGGTCGGCCATGGTCATGGCCTCGACCTGGTCGTGGGTGACGTAGATGGTGGTGGTGCCGGCGGCCTTGCAGATGCGGCGAATCTCGCTGCGCATCTCCAGCCGCAGCTTCGCGTCGAGGTTGCTCAACGGTTCGTCCAGCAGCAACACGTCGGGATTGACCACCAGGGCGCGGGCCAGGGCGACGCGCTGCTGCTGGCCGCCGGACAGTTGCGTCGGGCGACGGTCGGCCAGGGCGCCCATCTGCACGAGGCGCAGGGCTTCGTCGACGCGCTGGGTCTTTTCCTCGTTGCTGACCTTGCGCACGTCCAGGCCGAACGCCACGTTCTGGGCGACGGTCATGTGCGGCCAGAGGGCGTAGCTTTGGAAAACCATGGCGCAGTGGCGCTTGCCGGTGGGCAGGCGGGTCACGTCGCGCTCGCCGAAGTAGATGTGACCGGCGGTGACGTCGCTCAACCCGGCGATCATGCGCAGGAGCGTCGTCTTGCCGCACCCCGAGGGACCGAGCAGGAAAAACAGCTCGCCGTCCTCGATGGTCAGGCTGACATCATCGACCGCGACGGTGCGGTCGAAGCGCTTGACGACATGGCTGACGATCACGGAAACCATGGGGGGATCAGGATAACGCAGGGTTTGATCAGGGGCCAGGGAGCGGCCAAGCCGGTTCTGAGCGAGTCTTCGAGCGAAGAGCCGGGTACAGTGAAGCCCCGGACCTTCGCGGGCGCTCCCCGAAGGGATCCGTTGGACAGGTCCGGCTTGGTCAGTGACGGCGCGTTACACTGTTGGGGTCATGAGCACCTGGTTGCCGCGCATCCTGGTGGCGGTGGGGTTCGTCGGGCTGCTGGCGTTGCCGATCGTGTACCGGTCGGCCGACGCGAGGCCGGCCGACGACGGCGACGCCCTGCGCCTGGTCATCCTCAGCCCGCACAACGAGCAGATCCAGTACGAGTTCGGGCGGGCGTTCAGCCGGTGGCATCGCGAGCATTTCGGGCAGGCGGTCGACGTCGACTGGCGAAACGTCGGCGGCACCAGCGACATGCGCCGCATCGTCCTCAGCCAGTTCACCCTCAAGGCCGCCGAAGGCATCGAAGAACAGGGCATCGGTGTGGACCTGATCTTCGGCGGTGGCGATTACGAGTTCGATCGCAAGTTCAAGCCCGGCGTGCAGGCGCCCATCCTCGACGAGGCCGGCCAGCCGATCGTGGACGATGCCGGCAACCCGAAGTTGCGGCGCGTCTCGGCCCTGCAGCCGGTCGAACTCGACCCCGAACTCATGGCCGAGGCCTTCCCCACGCAACTCATCGCCGACAAGATGCTCTACGACCCCGAGGGCTACTGGTACGGCGCGGTGCTGTCGAGCTTCGGCATCGTCTACAACCGGGACGTGTTGCATCTGCTGGCGTTGGATGAGCCGACGACGTGGAGCGATCTGGCTGATGCGCGGTACTTCGGCTGGGTGGCGCTGGCCGACCCGTCGCATTCGGGGTCGATCCGTGTGACGTACGACGCGATTCTGCAAAGGTACGGCTGGGAGCGCGGCATCCGGACCCTGCGGCAGGTGTTCGCCAACGCCCGCTACTTCGCGCCCGGCGCCAGCAAGGTTCCGATCGACGTGACCGGCGGCGAGGCGGCGGCGGGGATGTGCATCGACTTCTACGGTCGCTTCCAGGCCCAGACCGTCGGCGACGGCAAGATCGTCGCGGGCGAGCGGGCCGGCTACATCGCCCCGGCGGATGCGACGGTGATCACGTCCGACCCGATCGGCATGGTGCGCGGCGCGCCCTCGCCGGAGTTGGCCAGGCGATTCATGGAATTTGTGCTCAGCCGCCAGGGCCAGGCGTTATGGAACTTCCACGTCGGGGCCGAGGTTGTCGCGCCGGATGGGACGGTGTTGCGCGGGCCCGAGCGATTCGAGCTGCGCCGTAGCCCGATTCGGCGGGACATGTACGACCTGTTCAGCGAGCACCTGGCCGACCCGGCGAACCCGTTCGAGATCGCCCGACCGCTGGCCGAGGGCGTGCCGAGTTACTTCGGCGTGTTGCCGGACCTGTTGCACGCGATGTGCATGGACATCCACGCCGAGCTTCAGGCGGCATGGGCCACGATCAACCGCACGCAGGCCCCGGCATTGCGCCGGGCGATGCTGGCTGAATTCAACAAGCTGCCGTTCACCGCCGAGCAGTTGCTCGAATCGGGCGGGGGCGATGAGAATCGCCGCCAGTGGACCGCCTTTTTCCGCAGGCAGTACGAGAAGATCGTTCAGATGGCCGGCGGCGGCGGCGCGGTGGAAGCGCCTTCGATCAGCAACCCGTAGGGCACGGCAACCGCGGGCCGGGGACCGCCGTTTTCGAGGCCGGTCTTGTCGTGAAGCATCGTCAACGCCTGCTCGGCGACCTGGTCGAACGGGACTTCGGCCCGGGTGATGTACATGTCCAGGCCATAGATCGGTTCGTCGGCGAGGGTGGCGACCGAGATGTCACGGCCGAGGGTCAGCCCACGCTCGGCGGCGGCGACCGCCAGCCGCACGACCTCGTGGCCGCCGTAGCAGACCACGCCGGTGGGGCGATCGGGATGATTGAGCATGGCCCGGGTGATGCCCGCGCGTTCGCTCAGGTCCGGCCGGGGCGACTCGGAAACCCAGGCGCGCGGTTCGCGCCCGGCGGCGCGCATCGCCTGCTCGTAACCGACCCGACGACCGCGAGCGCTGAAATGCAGCGGCGGGGACGCATTCAGATACCCCACCCGCTCGTGACCCAGGTTCAGCAGGTACTCGGTCGCCAGGCGCCCGCCGTGCGCATCGTCGGGATACACCGCGTCATGCTCGAGTTCCAGGTTCAACCAGACGTGCGGCACGTTGTAGTGTTCGAGCAGCTCGAGCATGCGATCGGGCACGCGCCGCGTGAAGTTCATCAGCAGCCCGTCCACGGTCAGCTCTTCGAGGAACCGGGGGATGTGACCTTCGTCTTCGAGGCTTTCGAGCGAGGCCTCGGCGAACATGAAGCGCGTGTCGCGCCGGGCCATGGCGTCGTACAGACCGCGGACCAGGGGCAGCGGCAACCAGGTGTTCCCGCCGTGGATCCCGCTGACCATGGCGACGGCGCCGCAGCGCCCGCTGCGCATGGCCCGGGCCGCGGCATTGGGGCGATAGCCCAGTTCGCGGGCCTTGCTCAGAATCTTTTCGCGCGTGGCCGGCTGCACGCTCGGATGACCGGCCAGCGCCTTGCTGACCGTGACGCGCGAGTATCCGACGGCATCGGCCAATTCCTGTTGTGTGCGAACCATCGCCAGTTATCCCCAATCTGCGGCTAATAGACGCGCCTTCCCCTCAACAGGTGAAGTTTACACCAAATGCCGGTCACGGCAGCAACTTGCTCCGCGTGCCAGATACACGCCCCCCACATCCGCGTAAAGCCTCCCGGCATAAAAACACCATGCTACGAGTTCAACCGATCACCCGCAACGGATATTCGTGATAACCGGTACGTAAAAATGATATAGGGTTAACCCCATATTCCGGCGGGGCCGTGGTTTGTGTGGAGTTTACGTCACAGGCGGCGCAATCCTCCTAAACCCCCCGCTTTACCTGACCGATGCACCTGACGGACCCCCATTGCGCTTGTTGCGCGCTTGGAGACCTTGCATGCCAGGTCTGCTGACAAAACGAATCCGACAGTTCGCCGATCGTCTGGCAACCGGCTGGCGTTGGGCGATCGCCCGTCGCCGCCCCACCGGTTGCGCCGATGAAGCCGGGGCGATGCAGGTCGAGGTCATCCGCGGGCTCGTGGCCGGGGAAGCGTGTGCCCGGGTGCGGCTGGCGTTGACACAGCGTGACGCGGCGGCGGCGGGTGAGGCCCTGCAGCGTTTGAACGGCCTGCAGCCGAACCATCCGGATCTGCCGGAGTTTGGCGCCGTCCTCGCGCTGCTGGCCGGCGCGCCGCGGCGGGCGCTGCGCATCCTCGACGCCGCGCCGCCCGCCAACCCGCGCCTTCGCCTGCTTCGGCATCTCCTGCAACTGCAGACCGGCCGGCGCGACCTGGCCCACATGGAACTGTCCGCCTGGACCCGCGAGGCCAACTGCCCGACCCGGGCGCGCCTGCTGGCAGCCTGGCTCGACTGGCAGCGCGGCCAGATCGACCGCGCCCGCGATCGACTGCAATCCAATCGCCAATTGACCGACGACCCGCAATCCGAACGTTTGCAGTTGCTCATTGAACTGACCCAGGGCATGCCCCACACCGCGCGCCGGTGCAGCGACCGCCTCGCCGGTCGGCTGGGACTGCACGCGCCGACGGCGCGGTTCTGCCGCTCGCTGGAGATCGGCGAGTCGGCCGACGCCACGATCAGCCCCGACCTCGTCGCGGCGCTGGCCGAGCGATTGCGCGAGCATGTGCATCTGATTCCGACGCTGGTGGCGGCCCAGCAGGCTTCACCGCGCCCGATTCGCATCGAACTGCTGCGTCGCGCGTTGATGCGCATCGTCGAAACCGTGCCCGAACCGCAGTCGGTCATCGAAGGCCTGACCGAGCTGGCCAACCTGTCCGGCGATCGTCATGACGTGGCGCGTTGGGCGATACGGGGGTTGCGCCATCCGCCTTATTCGGCGCGCCTCGCCCTGCTGCTCGATCGCGCGACCGAGTCGACCCAGCCGACCGGCCAGATCAGCGTCGCCAGCGTGTTGCGTGAGCTGGCTCAGGAGCATCCCGACTGGCCGGACGTACAAAGGGCGTTGGTGTTGCGGCTGCATCGGTCCGGCCGCACCGCCCTGGCTCAACATCACCTGCGCCAGTGGATGGCCCAATCCAGCGATTGCGAGCTCGCCCGGCGCACCCACGCGGAGCTTGCCGCATGAAACCCAGCATCGAACATCAACTCGCCGGTGCGCTGGCCTCGGCGGTGCGTCGGTTCGACGTCGGCGATGCCGATCACGCCATCAGCCAGGCCGCCGATATCATTCGCCATCACCCCGAGCACGTGCCGGCCCGATTGCTGCTGGCCCGGGCGATGCTCCAGGTCAATCGCCCGACCGAGGCCCTCGACCAACTCAATGCCGCCGACCAGTACTTCCGCGGCGAACCGCAGCATCAACCCGATGACCTGCAGGCCCGGCACGTCATTCTGCGTGCCCGGGCGCTGGCGCGGCTCGATCGTCATGACGAAGCTCGCGCGGCGCTGCAGCGACTGCTTGACGAGCAACCCGACCATGAGCGGGCATTGCTCATGCTGGCCGAGTGGGAACTCGAATCCGGCGACGTGCTCGGCGCGATCGAACATCTGGATCGTCTGCTGCGGTTGAGGCCGAACGACCCGTCGGCGCTGCGATTGCTGGGCGAGGCCTGCGACCAGGCGGGCGACGCGAGCGGCGCGCTGGCGATCATCGATCGACTGGACCACGCGCCGCCGTCGAGCCTGCGGCGGGCGCGGCTGCTGAGTCGCGCCGGTCAGTTGACCGACGCCTGGCACGAGCTGCGCACGTTGGCCGACGACCACCCGCTCGATGCGGACCTGTCGCGGGAAGCGGCGGAGATGGCGATCGAGCTGGGCGAAGACGCCCACGCCTGTCGTTGGTTGAGCCAGGCGGCCGACGCCGACCGCGACATGACCGGCGATTGCATGTTGGCCCTGGCGCATCAGCACATGCGCAGCGGCCGGTTCGGCCGGGCGGCGCGCTGTTGTCGGCGGGTCATGCGGAGCGCGGGCGCCGGTCAGCGGGAGCACGCCATCGCCGCGCTGATGGTCTGCGCCTGCGTCGAAGGTCGCGATCGATTGATCGACCGCTGCGGCCGCCTGTTGCAACAGGCCGTTGGGCGAGCGGATGAGCGACGGGCGATCATTGCCCGGGCCTGGACGCACGCCGTGCCGGGCCTGTTGCTGACGCACCTGATCGAATCGCGACAGGAGGCCGAGACGACCGATCCCCTGTGGGCGTTGCTGGATGAAGCGGTCGAGTCGCTCGACGAAGCCACGACGAAGCACCCGGACCATGCCGATCGGCATTACCACCTGGCCGTGGCCCACGCGGCGTTGGAGCAGGACGATGCGGCGGTCGTGGCGCTGGACCGGGCGCTGGCGATCAACCGTCGCTACGGCGCCGCGGCGCAGCTACGGGCTGAATTGCTCGAAAAGGCCGGTCATGACACCGCCGCCCAGGCCGTACTCGATTCGGCCGAACGCTACAACGAAGCGGCGTGAATCCAGCAAATCCAACAGCCCCCGGCGTTTCGACCGGGGGCTGAGAGGCAATACGTGGTCGGGATTGTGGTGTCAGTCTGGTTCGGTGGGTGAGGTGTTCTCGATCAGCGACGTCGACGTATCATCGCCAGACCCCCGACGCCCAGCAGCGCCATCGAGGCCGGCTCGGGGATGGAAATCGCATCGATCACGACCTGATGGAGCTCGGTGCCATCGGGGACGAAGATGATGACCTGTTCCCAATCCGGGTTCGGGAACAGCGCCCAGTCCTCGTAGTAGTAGGAAGCGCCGGGCGTCAGGGCCGTGTCCACGACATGATCGCCGAAGACCGAGTTCACCTGGCCCGAGGAATCGTGCCCCACGATGTCGGTGATGCCGGGGACTTCAGAACCGAAGTAGGTCACCTGGACGCGCATCCACTTCTCGGGCAGGTCGTCAATCACGTCAGGCTGAACGAAGGTGAACTCCAGACCGCCGGTCACGGTCGTGGAGGTGTAGCCCGGCTCATGCTCATCCAGCGGATAATCGCCCGGGGAAAACATGAAGTCCACCAGCTCCAGACCGTTGCCCCGATCCTCGTAGAAAGACACCGTATGGTTGGGCCAACCATGGTAGAACGGAGGATTGACATCATCGGCCAGCGCGCCGGTGGCGCCGACCATCAAGACCGCACCGACCATCAGACTCAGTAGCTTGTTCATCGCAGTTCTCCTTTGACTGCGGCCCGATTCCTGAGTCGGTCATGGCAACACAAGGAAGCCGGCTACACCGCCAGCCGCCCTCTGCCGCCAACTCTCACTCTTCCCCTCTTGAAAACCTAACCCCCACCACCTCACGAGGCACCACTAACCGGACTACATTATTTGAATATAACCCGGCCCTCGGCATCGGCAAGTAGAAACGCGGAATTTATTAACTTAAACAGGTGAGTCATCAACGAAACCGTGTGAAGCCGGCGCGATCGGGTTCCCGGGGCCGATAAACCAACCCCCGGAAACGGCCCCGCAACGTCCGATTGGGAATTGTTCGGGTGGGTCCGTTCGCGTAAGCCCCGCTATCCACTGGTCTTGGGTCAGACCTTGACGGGCGGGAATCGTTTGGCTAACTTATACCAAACGGATGCTGAAGAAAAACATCAAGCCCGGCCCGGCGTCTCGTCGAAGGATGAACACGGCAAGAAACTGCCCGCCCCCAATGTGTAGTAGGGCGGCCTTCGACGAACCCCAAGACTGCGAGGTCGAACATGCCTCTGCCTCTCGTGATGACCGGACCGGGCGGCCCGTACGTGACCCGTTATGAAGCCTATGGCCCCAAAATGCTGCGGCAGGTCGGCCATGCCCCGGCGCCTTCGCCCGAGTACCCCTCCGACGGCGACACCGATTCGGCCGGGTCCAACGCCACGTGGGCTCGCCTGCCCAGGCGGCGTCGTGCCGATAACCCCGGCGACGAATCAGCCGAACCGGACCCCCGACGCCACGCCGACAGCTTCGAGCACGCCAACCCGGCGACCGACCCCCGGCAACTGGCCCGCAACCAGCAGTGGGTGCGGACGGGTCTGCTCAACGCCGCGGCCTCGGCGATCGAGGCCTGGATGGCGACGCAGTCGGCCGAGCTGCAGCGAGCGGCCGGCGGCCTGCGCCAGCTCCGCAACCCCCACGCCGCACGGACGCACACGCTCCGCCTGGCCGATTCCGACCACACCGCGCCCCCGGTATCCCCGGCACCCCCGGCATCCCGGCCCGAGGCGGCGCATGACATGGAGGTAGCTGCCGATGTCGATCAACCTGACGCCCAAGCAGATCAGGATTCTCACGCTCATTCGGGACAGCCGGCTACGCCAAGGTTGTTCGCCGACGATGCAGGAGTTGGCCAACGAACTGGGCGTAAGCAAGGTGACCGTGTTCGAACACGTCGAGGCGCTCATCAAAAAGCAGGCCTTGCGCCGCGATCCGAACAAGGCGCGCTCTTTGGAGCTGACCGACCACTGTCTGCTGCCGGATGAGCAGAAGCCGACCCGCCTGCCGCTGGTCGGGGCGATTGCCGCGGGCCGCCCCATCGAGGCCGTCGAACAGCGTGAGTTCGTGGACCTGGAAGACATCTTCACCGCGCCCCACCGCTCGGGCGACATCTTCTGCCTCGAAGTCAACGGCGATTCGATGATCGACGAGCAGATCCGCGACGGCGACTTCGTCGTCTGCCAGCGCGCCGACACCGCCCGCAACGGCCAGACCGTCGTCGCCCTGCTGCCGGATGAAAACGAGGCGACGTTGAAGAAGTTCTACAGGGAAAAAGGCCGCGTCCGCCTCCAACCCGCCAACGAAGCCTACGAACCGATCTGGGTCGACGACGTGACCATCCAGGGCATCGTCATCGACGTCATCCGGCGGTATTGATCCCCGCCAACGATTGGCATTGCTTCCACATGACCTGACGGACTACTCGCCTGGCCTGCTCGCCCTCCGCCGCACGATGTCGTGGGCCATCTTTTCAGCCGACGCCAGGGGGGTCCCTGCGATCACGTTCGGTAACGCAACGATCAGGACGGTCAGGCGAATCATGTCGCACGGTAGCGCTGACCGGCGGTCTGTCCCGGCGGCCGGGTTTCGCGATGCGTCAAGCGGTCTGTCTGACGTATCGATCCCGGTCCCCTTGGGTTTTGGCATCAATGAATCGGGCCATAAGTTCGGCCCGACTGCTGACGCCGTAGGCCTGGTAAATCGCTCGCAGATGCGAATGCACCGTGTGATAGCTGCGATGAAGCCGGCGGGCGATCTGCTTTTCCGAAGCCCCGGTCAGGGCGAGCTTGAGCACGTCTTGTTGAGCGGGCGACAGCTCCTGGTCTTCCATCGGATCGTATTGCAGAAACAACTCGGTGATGAGCGGCCGCATCACGGAGCACAGGGTCGCCATGATGATCCGCTCGCGTTCGGTGAACGGCGACTGGCCGACCTGTCGTGCGATGGAGACAACAAACAGCCGGTCGCGTCGGCACTGCCAGATGAAATTCAACCCCTCCTCGCAGTTGAGCGGCACCAGCATCCGCTCGCGGTAGGGCGAGTCGCGCCAGTCGTGGTCGAAGGCCAGTTCGCTGTGCGAACGGACGATCATGCGGTCGGGCGCTTGGCCGACTTCATCAAAGGCTCGGGCGGCGTAGCGGGCGACCAGCCGATCGCCTTCGGGCGAGAACAACCGCGCCAGCGCCGCCGGGTCCTGGGGCTGACATTCCACGATCAGCCCCTTGCGCAGATGCGGCACGGGTCCGCCGCCGGACAGGTCGACCTCGAGCAAATCGCTGAAATGCCGGCGGCCGGTGATGTCCTGCAAACGAGTCAACAGGAACCGCAACCGCCCGGGGCGCGATTCGGTCGATGCCATCACCTGTGCCATGGCGTCGATGACGACACCCTGGTCCTGCACATACAGCGGCCGGTTGAGCATACGCGCAACGCTCCTTGGGGTGTGGGTGGGGCCGGGAAGCGATTTAGCTGCTATGTACTTCAGCGCCCGTCAGCCGATATGGCCAACGGAAACGACGCTAACGCATTTATCGACAGCACGTGCTTCATTCATCAACATTTGTGTGCAGCTACCTCTTCGGGTCGAGTGCATCGCGCAACCCGTCGCCGACGAGATTAAAGCTCAACACCGTGAACGTGATCGCCAGTCCCGGAAACACCGCCAGCCACCACGCCCCGTGTTGCATGTAGCGCTGGCCGGTCTTGAGCATCAGCCCCCACGAGGGCAGGTCCGCTTCGCCGGTGAGCCCGAGGAAACTCAGCGCCGCCTCGGCCAGGATGGCGAACGCCAGGCTCAACGTGATCTGCACGAGCACCGGCCCCATCGCGTTGGGCAGAACGTGCCGAAAGCACACCCGCGCCCAGCCGCAGCCCGTCGCCCGCGCCGCCTCCACGTAAGGCGCGCCCATCACCTGCAACACCGACCCCCGCATCACCCGCGCGAAGATCGGCGTGTACACGATCCCGATCGCCAGCGTCACCTTCCACAACCCCTGGCCCAGAATCGCCACCACCACCAGCGCCAGCAGGATCGGCGGCAACGCGAACAGAATGTCGGTCAGGCGGCTGAGCAACCCGTCGACCCATCCCCGGAAGAAACCGGCGATCAACCCGACCAACGACCCGGCCACGGACGCGATCGCCACCGCCACCGCCGCGACGCGCAGGCTGATCCGCGTGCCGTAGACGACCCGGCTGAACACGTCGCGGGCCAGGTCGTCCGTGCCCAGCCAGTGCGCACCGCCGGGCGACGCCAGTTGCTCCCCGCCCGTGGCGTAGGGATCGTGCGTCGCCAGCACCGGCGCCCCGATCGCCACGATCGCCAGCAACACCAGCAACCCACCCCCCACTGCGGCCAGCCGATTCTTCAAAAATGTCCGCCAGATTTCATGCATGAGTCAGTCATTGGTTCATTGCGATCAGTCCGATACCCGCACGCGCGGGTCGACCCAGGCATAGAGCAGGTCGACGACGAGGTTGAATGCGACGAAGGCGAACCCGATCAGCAGGATCGCCGCCTGGAGCAGGGCGTAGTCGCGCTGCGTGACCGACCGCAGCACGAGCCGGCCGATGCCGTTGAGGCTGAACACTTCTTCGATGACGACTGATCCGCCGAAGAGGTATCCCGCCTGGAGGCCGACGATGGTGAGCACGGGGATCAGGCCGTTGCGCAGGGCGTGGAGGAACAGCGTGCGCGTGCGGCCGGCGCCCTTGGCCCGTGCGGTGCGGACGTAGTCGTCGCTGAGGACCTCGACCATGCTGGTGCGGGTCATGCGCATGACCACCGCCGCCACCGCCGCACCCAGCGCGATTGCCGGGAGGATCATGTGCCGCAGATTTTCGCCAGGCCCGTCGGCGATCGGGACGAACGTGCCCGACGGCAGCCAGCCGAGCGTCAACGCGAACAGCAGGATGAGCATGGCCCCCAACCAGAACCCCGGCACGCTCAGGCCGATCAGTCCGACCAGCGCCGCCGCGTAATCCGTGGGGCGGTTCCGGCGCGCCGCCGCCACCACGCCCAGGGGGATCCCCACCGCGATCGCCAGCACCAGCGCCATGGCCATCAGTTGCAATGTGACCGGCAACGCCTCGGCCAGCGCCGCGGTGACGGGCCGGCCGGTGGTGGTCTGTCCGAAGTCGCCGCGCGCCGCCAGGCCGACCCATCGCACGTACTGCTCGACGAGCGTGTCGTCCAGACCCAGCCGCTCGCGCAACGCCTGGGCCTCGGCTTCGCTGTACTGCTGGCCGAGCATGACCGTGACCGTGTCCCCCGGCACCAGCCGCACCAGCGCGAACGCCAGCACCGACAACCCCACCAGGATGATCAGCGAGGCCAACAGCCGACGTGTCAGGTACGCAAGCATGGGGTTTAGGGTATAGGGCTGAGGGCTTGGGGTGAAGTATGCCGCAGGCGATGACGCCATGCCTTCCCGGGCCCCTGGCTTTATTCACGGATCCGTGTGTCGCGCAGGAAGATCGTCGTGGCCGTCGGATGCACGACAAAGTTCTTCACGCGATCGCGCCAGGCGCTGGTCTGCGGGTTCACATAGACGAACGCCATCGGCGCATCGCGCACGATCATCCCCAGCGCCTCGGCGTAGATCTCCTTGCGGACATCGCGATCGATCGTCCGCCGACCTTCGACGAGCAACGCGTCGACCTGGTCGTTGGCGTAGCCCTGCTGGTTGTACCTGCCTTCAGCGTGGAACAGGTTCCACGTGAACTGATCCGGATCGACGAATCCGACCCATCCGACAACGGTCAGATCGAATTCACCGTTGTTCAGGTCGTCGAAGAACACACCCGATTCCAAAGCCTGCACGTTGACGTTGATCCCGACGTGAGCGAGTTGCTGCTTGACCACTTCCGCCGCCTTGACCTGATACTCGAACGCCGACCCGACCTTGAGCGTCAGGTCGATCCCGTCGCCGTAGCCGGCCTCCGTCAACAGCCGCTTCGCCTTGTCGCGGTCGCCCCGGTTGTAAATGTCGAGTCCCGGATGGGCCCAGTGGTTGGGCGGGATGGGCCCACCGGTCAGCACCGTCGCCTGGCCGAACTTGACCAGCTTGTTGAGTTGCCTGCGGTCGATCGCCCACGCGATCGCCTGCCGCACGTTCGGGTCATCCAGCGGCTCACGCCGGCAGTTCATGCCCAGGTATTCCCAGAACGTGCCGGGCACCGACTCGACCTGCACGTCGACCGCATCTTCGAGCATGCTCACGTCCATCGGCGCCACGTCGAGTATCAGGTCGACCTCACCCGTGCGCAACGCGGTCGTCCGCGCCGTCTCGTCAGGCATCGGCCGAAACGTCACCTTGTCGAGATACGGACGATTCGGTTCGTGGTATCCGTCATGACGTTCGAGCACGAACCGCTGATCGACGCGCCACTCGACAAACCGGAACGGCCCAGCGCCCGCATCGACCCGGTCCAGTTGCCCGTCGCCGGCCTCCACCGCCCGGCGATCCACGATCGCATTCATCGGATGCGCCAGGTACGACCGCAACGGCGCCGATGGCTCGCTCAACCGCAATACCACGGTTGATTCATCCGGCGTGTCGATCGCCTGCACCGGCATAAAATGCTGCGCGCGAACCTGCTGCTTGCGGATACGTTCGATGCTGAACTTCACGTTCGCCGCGGTCACCGGTCGCCCGGAGTGAAACGTCGCCCCCGGGCGCAAATGAATCGTATACGTCAGCCCGTCGCCGGAAACATCGACCGACTCGGCAAGGTCAGGTTCGAATTGTCCGTACGCCTTGCCGTACCGCAACAGCGTGGCGTACATCGGCTCGATCATGCGCATCGACGCGGCGTCGGTGACGCTGTGCGGGTCCATGCCCCGGGCGTCATCCTGCACGGCGATGACCAGCGCGGAAGGGGTCGCCGTGTCGGCGGTGTCGGAACTGGCGCCGTCGCCGCAACCGATGGCCGCGGCGATCAGCGCCAGGGTCAGCAGCATGCCGGTGATTCGCATTCTCATGAGGTCGGTCCGTCGCGTTGTTCGGGTACGGGTGGGGCTTCAGTAGGCTGGTCGGTGAAGCCGGCGATGGGGCCGAGTTCCATGCGGTCGCGAATGGTGACCGGTTCGCTCTGCATGTAGAGTCCGACGAGTTGCGTGAGCCCGCGGAGCGAGCTGATGTGCGTGCGTTCGTAGCCGTGCGAGGCGTCAACGCCGAACCCGAGCAACGCGGCACGGATGTCGTTGCCGCTTTCGACGGCGGCGGCGGCGTCGCAACGGTAATGCTTGAACACGTCGCGCGCGTGAAACAGTTCGTAGTCCCGCGCCAGCCGCAACAGCTTTCGCGAGAGGTGATAATCGAACGGCCCACTCGAATCCATCATCGCGATGGTCACGTCATATTCGCTGGCCGCCTGGCCGGGGCCGGGCGTGGCGTTGTCGATCGCGACCATCTCCGCCACGTCCTGGTGCAGGGTCGTCGATGCGCCCGAGCCGACTTCTTCGTGAATCGTGAACAGCAGGTGCACGTCGATGGGCATCGTCGCCTTTTGCTGCAACACCGCCCGGGCCGCGGTCAGCAGACACGCCACGCCCGCCTTGTCGTCGAGGTGGCGCGAGACGATGAACCCGTGCCGGGTGAACTCCGGCTGCGGGTCGACGGCCACGTAGTCACCGACGCGCACGCCGGCTTCGAACAACTCGGCATTGGTGCGGACCGGGCGGTCGACACGGAGCTCGACGTTGTCCCAACTGATGGGCATCTCGTCGATTTCCTTGTCGTAGATGTGGCCGGACGCTTTGACCGGGATGATCGTGCCGCGCAAGCGCACCTGCGGGTCGTCGGTGAAAATCGTCACGCGGGCGCCCTCGGCAAAGCGGGCCGACCAGTTGCCGACCGGGGCGACGCACAAACGACCTTCGGGTTTGAGGTCGGTGACCATCGCGCCCAGTGTGTCGAGGTGAGCGACGATCGCACGGTTCGGCCGCTCATCGCGACCGGGTAGCGTGGCGCGGATCGCGCCGCGCCGCGTCAGTTCATACTCGATGCCCAATCGGGCCAGTTCCTCGCACACCCAGTGCACGATCGTATCGGTGAACCCCGAGGGGCTGGGGATTTCCAGCAGGTGGCCCAGGGTGTCCTTGAGGTAGGCTTCGTCAATCTCCAACAGTTTCATGGTCATGCGGACAGATACCTTGGCTAAACAGCGCGGGAATGAGGGAACAGCAGATCGATGAATCGTTCAGCGGTGGGGGCCGGCTCGTGATTGGCCAGGCCCGGCCGCTCGTTGGCTTCGATGATGACGTACGCGCTGCCGTCGACGTGGGGCGTGAGGAAGTCCAGGCCGGTCACGGGGATGTCGATCGCCCGCGCCGCCTCGACCGCCGCCTCGGCCAGCGCCGGGTGCAACGCATCGGTCACATCGTGAATCGTTCCGCCGGTGTGCAGGTTCGCCGCCTTACGCAGGCGGATCGTTGTGTCGTATTCCGGAATGTCGCTGAGCTGGTAGCCGGCGTCGGCGACGCATCGCCGGGTGTGGCTGTCGATGGGGATCTGGCTTTCCCCGCCGGTCGCCGCGGCGCGGCGACGGTTGTACTTCTCGATGAGTTGCTCCACGGTGTGCTTGCCCGTGCCGGTGATCACCGGCGGTCGACGCACCGCCGCGGCCACGACCCTGAAGTCGATGACAATCACCCGAAGGTCCTCCCCTTCGCAGAACTGCTCGAGAACGACCTGGTCGCAGACCTGCTGCGCGTAGGCGACGGCTTCGTCGAGTTCCTCGTCGGTGCGCACGCCGACCGTGATGCCGGCGCCTTGTTCGCCACGCCGGGGTTTGACGACAATCTGGCCGTGCCGTTGAAGAAAGGCACGGTTGGCCTCGCCATCGCCGGCCGCCTGCTGATCCGGCACGTTCAACCCGGCATCGATCAGCACCCGGCGGGTCGCCTGTTTGTCATCGCATCGGCTCATGGCGATCGCCGTCGTCAATTCACTCAGCGACTCGCGACACACGATCGATCGCCCGCCCATCGTCAGGCGGAAGTAACCCCCTTCGGCATCGAGCACGTTGGCGTGAATACCCCGTCGACGCGCCTCGGCGATGATGATCTGGGCATACGGATTCAACGCCTCATCCGGGGCCGGGGCGATGAACAGCGGCTCGTTGATCGGGTTCTTCCGCTTGACGCAGAACACCGGCACCCGCCGAAAACCCAACGACTCGTACAACCCGATAGCCTCGGTGTTGTCGTGCATCACCGACAGGTCGACGTACTGTCGGCTGCGCGCGAAATAGTGTTCGACCAGGTGGCGGACCAGTCCGTTGCCGGCCCCGGGGACCTGGCATTGCGGATCGACCGCCAGGCACCACAGCGACGCGCCGTTCTCCGGATCGTTGAACGCTTTGACATGGTCCACCCCGGTCACCGCGCCGACGATGCTGCCGTCCGGAACGCTCTCGGCCACGAGGTACGTACGCAGCCGCTGCGTGTTCTTGTCGAGGATAAAGTCCACGGTCGGCTTGACCATGTGGCGCGCGGCATAGATACGCCGAATCTCCTCGGCATCCTGGCGGGTCTCGATGCGGCGGACGCGCAAGCCCTGCGGCGGCGGGCCGGTCTGGCGGTAGTGGCTCGACCACAACCGATACGTGTGCGAAGGGTCGAGGAACAACTGCTGCGGCGCCATCGAGAGGATGACGTGCGGATCGCGCAGGTAAAACGCAATGTCACGCTGCTGGGGACCTTCTTCGCAGAGCAGGTCGACGATCTGTTTCTGGTCGGTGAACGTGTGGCCGAAGATCAGCCGACCCCAGCCCATGTCGACGACCGCGTCGGAGGTCATCGTTTTCGCCGCGGGCCCGGGTGGCTTTTCCCAGTTGCGCAGGGACGGGCTGTGGGCGCGGTCGAGGCGCGGGTAGCTCTCGGCGTTGGGGCGACGATTGCCGGGTCGGGCGCGGGCCATGTCAACTGCCCTCGATGTTGTGCGATTGCAGCCACCACTCCAGCAGTGCGACCTGCCAGAGCTTGCTGCCGCGCAACGGCGTGTGGTGCTGGTCCGGGGCATCCAGCAGTTGCTGTACGTAGTCGTCGTTGAATAATTGACGTTGGCGGGCCTGCGGTGAATGTAGCAGGTCGCGCACGTGAT
>CAYYPN010000028.1:14462-17083 GCA_964473545.1 uncultured Planctomycetaceae bacterium | reverse complement strand
GGACCTGTTGCCGGCCAGCGACCTGGCCGAAGGCACGCTCAACAACAGCCAGCGCCCGCCGGTGTGGAACCACGCCGGCGACAAGGAGCTGTACGCCGGCGAACCACTGCCGCACTTCAACGAGGTCGATGAGTGCTGCGGACTGGATGCGCTGATGACCTGCCGCGTACACAAGGCGATGGGCCAGGCCCCGGAGACGACGCTGCACGATCTGCGGTGGGGCGACTGGGATTATTCGGGGACGACGGATGAGTACGTGTGGGTGTTTCTGATCAGCGGCAGCGCGCCGCCGGCGCATCACATCGACGGTTGGGCCGGGAGCGAGGGGTTCCGTCAGCCGCCGATGTATTTCCGGCTGGGCGGGTCGACGTTGCGTGGGATCGCCAGGCCCGGCGAGATCGTGTGGAGCCGGGTGTACATCGAAGGCGACGATCTAAGGATGGACCTGGGCCGGGCGAAGGTGATCGAACTGCCTGCGGAGGAGACGCAGCGGCGCTGGGAGGCGACGACCCCGCAATGGCCGATCATGCACGCGGTGACCTATGGCGTGAGCCGCGACCAGATGATGGCCCGCCACAAGGCCAACCACTTGAATGTGGTGTATGCCGACTCGGCCGCGAACGCGGACAAGGCGATGTTCGCTCGGGCGGCGATGGCCGAGGCACTGGGTATGAAGGTCTACCTGTGCGGGACGGACGCGAAGGGACGACCCTGGGGGTAGAAGAAGCCACGTAGCCACATAGCCACGAAGCCACGAAGACCTGTGGGGCTGCCGCTCGCCTTCGTGGCTTCGTCGCTTCGTGGCTTAGTGGCTTTCCTGCACCGGATTCGTCAACTCACCGATCCCGTCGATTGCGCACGTGACGGTGTCGCCGTCTTTCATGAAGACCTTGGGTTCGCGGGCGACGCCGACGCCCTGGGGGGTGCCGGTGAGCAGGAGCGTGCCGGGCAGGAGGGTCATGTCTTTGGACAGCTCGGCGAGGAGCCGGGCGACGGGGAAGATCATGTCGCTGGTGTTCGAGTCCTGCATGATGCTGCCATTCAGGGTCGTCGTCAGGCGCAGGTTCTGGGGGTCGGGCAGTTCGTCAGCGGTAACGAGGCACGGGCCGAACGGGCAGAAGGTGTCGAAGCTTTTGCCGCGGACCCATTGGCCGGCCCCGCCATGCTTCTGCCAGCGCCGTGCGGAGACGTCGTTGGCCACGGTGTAACCGAACACATGACTCAAAGCGTCGGCTTCGGCGACGTCGCGCGTGGGCTTGCCGATGACCACGCCCAACTCGACTTCGTAATCCACCTCGGGCCCGAGCGAACAGCCCGGCAGCTTGATCGGCTCGCCGGGGTGGTGGGTGGCGCCGATGTTCTTCATGAACAGCACCGGATGCTCGGGCAGTTCCGCGCCGGTTTCCTCGGCATGCTGCCGGTAGTTCAACCCGACGCACAGGATCGCCCGCGGCTCGATCGGGCAAAGCAGCTTGCCCGGGGTCACCCGTCGCCCGGTCGGCTTCGGATTCCACGGCGGGTCCCCGTCAAGCAACTCCGCCTCGTCAAAGGCAGGTGAAGGATCGCAGCCGTGCCGCACAACCCCATCGTCATCAAGAAACCGAATGATTCGCATGGGTCACCTCGAGACCGATGATAGCAGAACGTTCCCCAGCTCCGCGTCGTTGAGTTTCGCCCATAACCATCGACGTCCCCACGCCGGTGCTGAGCGCAGCGAAGGGCCGGATTGGTGGTGTGGTCGTGGGTGATCCGGCTCTTCGTCGCTGTGCTCCTCAGAACCGGCGTTGTGCTGCCTGAGCTTGCGCTGTGACAAGTCGCCACGGGGAGCTGAAGGGTGTTAAACTCTTGCCCATCATGGCGACGTTCCATCCGAATCTGGAAACCTTCAAGGCGTTGGCTCAACAGGGCAACCTCATCCCCGTCTACCGCCAGCTCATGAGCGATCAGCTCACGCCGGTGCTGGCGTACCGCCGGCTCGTGCGGCCGGACGATCGCATGGCGACCAGCTTCCTGCTGGAGTCGGTGGTGGGGGGCGAGCATGCGGCCCGTTACAGCTTCCTCGGCGCCCAGCCCATGGCGGAGATCATCGCCCGCGGCAACCAGGTCACCCGACGCATCGAAGGTGAAACCGAGACCTACGAATCCGACGACCCGCTGGGGGAGATGAACGACGTGACGCGGTTGTGGCAACTGGCCGCGCCCCCGGAACTGCCCGACTTCACCGGCGGCTGGGTCGGGTTCGCCGGTTACGACACGGTACGCTACGTCGAAGACGAGAAGCTGACCGACCCGCCGGCCGACGATCGGGGGCTGCCCGACATGCACTTTGCGTTGTATCGGCAGGTCGTCGCGTTCGACCAGTTGCACAAGACGGTGCTGGCGATCCATCACGTTCTGCTGGACGAGCACGACTCGGTCGAGGCGGCATACGAGGCGGGCTGCGCCGAGCTGGACGACTTCGTGCAGCGTTTCGAGGCCGACCCCGCGGCGCTGCCGGCCGGCGAGGTCGACCTGAGCACGCCGCCGCGGATGATCGAGCGGGCCAACATGTCCCGCCAGCAGTACGAGCGGATGGTCGACGACGCCAAGCAGTACATCGGCGCCGGCGACATCTTCCAGGT
>CAYYPN010000028.1:0-14452 GCA_964473545.1 uncultured Planctomycetaceae bacterium | reverse complement strand
GCATTTCAGGTGGTCCTCAGCCAGCGTTTCGAGCGGGTCACGAAGGCCGACCCGTTTGACATCTACCGGGCGTTGCGCGTGGTCAACCCGTCGCCTTACATGTTCTACGTGCAGGCCGACGGCTGCATGCTCGTCGGGTCGAGCCCGGAGATTCTGTGCCGGGTCGATCGGGGCGTGGTGACCAACCGACCCCTGGCCGGGACGCGTCGGCGGGGTCGTGACGAAGCCGAGGACCAGGCCCTGGAGGCGGAACTGCTGGCTGACGAGAAGGAGCGGGCCGAGCACATCATGCTCGTGGACCTGGGCCGCAACGACGTCGGCCGCGTCGCCGAACTCGGCTCGGTCGAGCTTCCGGGGGTGATGCAGGTCGAACGTTACAGCCACGTCATGCACATCAGCTCGACGGTGACCGGCCGGTTGCGCGAGGGGATGGATGCGTGGGACGCATTGCGGGCGACGTTGCCGGTGGGGACGGTGTCGGGTGCGCCGAAGGTGCGGGCGATGCAGATCATCGACGAGTTGGAGCCGTCGCGGCGGGGGCCTTACGCGGGGGCGGTCGGTTACGCCGACTTTGCCGGGAACATGGACGTGGCGATCGCCCTGCGGACGATGGTGGTCATGCCGTCCGGCGACGGTTGGGTGGTGCACCTGCAGGCCGGTGCGGGCATCGTCGCCGACAGCGTTCCGGCGAGCGAATACGAGGAGACGGTGAACAAGGCCGCGGCGCTGGCCAAGGCGATCGATGTGGCGGAGCAGGCGTTCGCCTGCGGGCGATAGCGATCAGGTTCCGCGGGCGGCGCGACGGGGTCCGCATCGCTCCGGCTCAGTTCGACGGTTTCACCCGCTGTCCCCCGACCGCCGGGACCACGCCCGTGTCGCCGCTGCGGGCGACCTGCTTGAGCACCAACTGCAAACGATCGTGGACTTCCGGCATCGACCTGGGCCGCTCGTCCGGCTCGATCTTCAGGCACTGCACGATCAACGCATTGAGCGCCTTCGGCACCGAGTCGTTGAGCTCATCCGGCGGGATCAGTTCCTGCTTCTTCGGATGGCCGTTGTCCGAGCCCTTGGGGATGATCGTCGGCACGTGGTGGCGGGTCACGCACCAGTACATCGTCGCCCCGAGGTTGTACACGTCGGTCCGCGCGGTCATCTGCAGCCGCAGCACCTGCTCCGGCGCAATGTAGTCGGGCGTGCCCTGGATGCGCTTCTTGGTCGTGTTGATCGGCCAGGCCTGGCCGAAGTCGATGACCTTGACGTGCTGGTCGGGCTGCACGATCAGGTTGTTGGGCTTGATGTCGCAATGCACGTAACCGGCCCGGTGCATCGCCGCCAGCCCGTCGGCCGCCTCGGCGAAAAGCTTGATAATCATCTCCAGCGTTTTGGGCCGATGCTGGGCCATGGTGTGGCCGTCGACGAACTCCATGAGCACGAGCAGTTCGGTGGTGCGGAGGACCTTGCGCCTGCGGATGATGCGGAAGCTCTTGCGCAGGGCCGGATGGTCGAGCTTGCTCGCCACGTCGTGCTCGGTCAGCGCCTGGTCGATGAACCGCTGATCGCTGGGCGAACGGAGCACGACCCGCTTGATCGCGTAGACATGGTGATCCTGGGGATCGGTCACGGCATAAATCGTGCTGTTGGCGCCGTGGCCCAGCACGCTCAGCAGTTCAAAGCCACCGAGTTGGTCCTTGGATTCGGTCCCCACCATGACTCCACTAACAGTCCTGGCGCTTCGGATGACCCGTTCCAGCCCCCCGGGAACAGCGGATCGGAGGTGTCGAACGCCCGGCCGTCCGGTTACAACGAAGCGGCAGATTAGTCATACCTGTGCATCGACGCAAACCGCACGCCGATATCCGTCAAGTCGTACCTTATTCCTACGGACTTAATCCGCAGGCGGTTCCACACCACATGATATGCCGATTGGAAGGGGTGATCCGATTGAGCGGGCGGCCTGGCCTATTCCGCTGCCAACCCCAGCAGGCGCAGCTTGAACGCCGCCTCGGGGAAGTGCCGGCCCGGACTGGTCGTCTGGGCCACATCACCGTGCAGGATGACCTGCTCGTAGGGGATATCCAGACGTTGGCGCAGGGTCTCGATCAGTTGCACCAGTCGATCGACCTGGTCGCGGGTCGGCGGGGTGCGGTCGCCGTTGCCGACCAGGCAGATCGAAATCGCCCCGGGAACGTAAGCCCCTTCGGTCTGCTTGACCCAGCGGGGGCCGATCTGTACGCGCCCGTCGGCGCTGCCGTGGCCGTTGCCGATCACGAAGTGATACCCCAGCGAGCCGTACCCCAGGGCGTCATGCAAGTCGCTGATGGTGTTGGCGTTGCCCGTGTCCTGGCCGGAGTGATGGATCACGATCCGGTTCCACTGGCCGGGGCGCAGATCCTGCACGCGGTCGAAGATTCCGCCCTGGCTGCCGCGGGGCGTGTCCACCGCCGCCAGGCTCAGGCTTGTATTGGTGGTCGTCCCGGCCGGACGGGGCTCGAGCCAGAACAGCAGCCCCGCGCAAATCGTCATCGACCCGACCAGCGCGCCCCAGACCACCATCGTACGGCGAGGCACCATCGCGGCGCGACGCTGGTTGGAGGTTCGGTGGGGCAAGTGGCGCTCCAAAAGGGGGTCAACGAGTTCGACGTGGCGATTGCAAGGCTGACGCCAACAATAGCTTGTGAATCGGCAGTTAACAACGAAAAGCTTTGAAATTTAAGGGAATTCTCGCCGGACCGCCGGAATTACTCGTACGGCGCCAGCCGTCGACGCAGCGCCTTCTCGCTCTCGCCGCGGCGACCTTCCTGCTCGGCCGGTCGGTAGATCCCCCGCAGGCGGTCGAAGCGTTCGTATTGTGTTCGGGCAGTGCCCTCGGGGAACAGGCTCGGCTCGCAGCCGCCGGCCGCCAGCCAACTGACTGCCAACACCACGCCCGCGAGCAACGTCATGCACTTGCGTCGATGAGCCATTCGATGCTTCCCTGCGTCGCCGTGTATCACGATCGCCGATTCTATCCGCACACCCCTCGGCCTGCCAATGCCCCGCCCATCAAACCGCGATCCCACAAAGGGATCCCGTTGGGACCGGCGGTCGCGGCCCTCCGGTGATTAACTGATACCCCCGAACAGCCGATGTACTGACATGGTCCCGGGGCGCGGGTCATGCCATGTCGCAGTTCGCCCTCATGCCGACCGATCTTGTTCCCGACGCGGGGCGTCAACGCCGTCGCACCCTCCGCATCGGCCTGATCCTCTCGGCGGTGATCTGCCTGTCCGTCGGCGACCTGTACTCCACGCTCACGCACATGAACAGTCTGGGCATGATCGAGGTCAACCCCATCGCCGCCCACCTGATGTACTGGGGCTCGGACACCGCGATCGTGCTATTCAAACTCGGGACGCTGGGCATTGCCGTGGGCCTGCTCCTGCATATCCGCCGCCACGCCGCCAGCGAAGCCGGCGCCTGGGTCCTGCTGGTCATCATGACCGTGTTGACCCTCCACTGGATGCGCTACAACGCCACGCTCGACGCGACGCTGTCCGAAGCGGGCATGGGCGAGTTCCCTCAAGCCATGAAAGCCCTCGCCGCCGCGGACACGCGGTAGCCGCTTCAGGCTTCGAGCCGCCCGGCCATCTTTAACGCCTGATCCTTCGTCTCGATCCGCAACTCCAGCTGCGCGTCGTATACCTGTTCCAGGATCGCCTTGAACGCCGGGCCCGGCTCGAACCCCGCGGCAATCAGGTCGTCGCCGGTCAGCAGCGGCGGCGGGGCCACCCCCTCGGCCCGCAGGCGCCGGATGTCCGACAGGTCGACCGTCGCGTCGCCCGAGCCATGCGTTTGCGTGTAAGCATCGAGCAACGCCGCCAACTCGTCCCATTCGGCGCGGGCAAGCAGACGTTTCTTCCGGGCGATCGTCGCGTCGTTCCACGCCAGCGCCTCGGGCAAACCCCGCATCAGCGCCGCCAACCGGTCGCGCTCGTCGTTGCTCAGGTTCAACGCCTTGCGCCAGCGGCGAATGATCTGCACCGCCTTGATGCGATGCAGGCCATGCTCGTCAAGGTGCCGGTCGATCAGCACCGACGCCAACGCCAGCCCCACCCCGGCTCCCGCGCCCGGAGGATGCATGTGGCGAAGCATGGGCATCGGCCGGCCCCGGTGCGGCTCGTCGAACACCGGCGCGTCCAGCGTCAGGTCCTGCAGTCGTTCGATCCCCCGCGCGGCGTTGGGTCCGGTGAGGATCAGCCGCATCTCCATGCCGATGCGCTCGCGGCTGATGGCGGCGAGCTTGGCCGCATGCTTGCGGATCGCCGCTTCCGTGGCCGGGTCGATCGCGAAGTCAAGCCGCGCGGCGAACCGCACCGCACGCAACATCCGCAGGTAATCCTCGCCGAACCGCGCGTCGGCATCACCGATCGCCCGGATGACGCGGCATTGCAGGTCTTCCTGGCCACCCACGTAGTCGATGACGCGGTCCCCGGCCGGGTCGTAGAACAGGCCGTTAATGGTGAAGTCCCGCCGCGCCGCATCGTGCGCCGCATCGGTGAACGCGACGTTGTCCGGCCGCCGGCCGTCGGTGTAGCCCAGGTCGGTGCGGAAGGTGGCGACCTCGACTTCGCATTGCATCAGTCGCACGAGCATGACGCCGAACGCTTCGCCGACGTGGCGCGTCTTGCGGAACAGCGCCGCGACCTGCTCGGGCGTCGCGTCGGTCGCCACGTCGTAGTCCTTGGCCTCGACCCCCAGCAGCATGTCCCGCACGCAACCCCCGGCCAGGTACGCAACATGACCTGCGTCGTGCAGCACCGACACGATCTTCTCCGCCGCCTCACGCTTGCGACTCGCCTCGTCCGACATGCCCACCAGTGTACCCAAGCCGGACCTGAGCGAGCGCGAAGGTCCGGGTTCGTCAAGGATCACTTCTCATACCCATGCAACGCCATCGACCCGTATCCATGTGTCGTCGCCTCGCCCCATCCCGCGATCGCCGGCGGCGTGATCTTGCGGTCGGTCCGCAGCACCAGCAAGGCGCCCGGCGCGGCCAACTCCGCCAGGCGCGTCGCCTGCTTGACCACGCGCTGGGTGTCCTTGCCGCCATGCATCATGCGATACGGCGGATCGAGGAAGATCAACGTCGCCCCCGGAACAGCCGCCAGGATCGACGCCGCCAGCGCGTCGCCGGCGATGACGTTCGCCTGCCGCCCGATCCCCATCGACGCCAGGTTGCGCTTGAGCCGATCCAGCGCCACGCGATCGCGCTCGACCAGCGTCACCCGCGCCGCGCCCCGGCTCAACGCCTCCAGCCCCAGCGACCCGGTCCCCGCGAACAGGTCCACCACCACCGCGCCCTCCAGCCGCCCGGCCGCTTCCAGCCGATCGAACAGCGCCGTCTTCACCCGATCCGTCATCGGCCGCGTCGTCCGCTTGTCCTGCGGCCCAAGCAACCGCCTGCCCTTATGTTCACCGGCAATAATTCGCATGTTCCAAGCCTGTTCATCGCGCCCTTGGCGATGGTTAATCTCTCACCGCCACAACATACGCCACCCACGCGTCGTATTCGAGGTCGTCGGATTCGGCGATGAACCCGTCTTCCGACTCGAAGTAGATCCCCAGATCGTCGAACCCCGCTTCGGTCAGCAGCTCCCGCAACTCCGGCAGCGACCACATGCGCCAGTCGTACGTGAACGCGTCGCGCATCGTCGAGCCATTGGGAAAGCGGAAGTGGATGCGGCAATCGATCCGGTTGGTCAGCGGGTCGAAGCTGCGCTGTTCCCACAAGTAATCGAAGCGGCTGAAGCGGCGTTCGTCCATGCACGGGCGGATGGCCTCGGGCCCGCCGAACGCGTCGCAGATGAACAGGCCGCCGGGCTTGATGCAGCGTCGGGCGTGCGCGAAGTACCGCAACAGGTCCCCGCGGGCGTGGTAGATGAAGTGGCTGAAGTTGAGGCTGACGGCGACGTCGGCCTGGCGGCGCGAGCCGAGCACGTCGCCCCGGATCAGTTCGACCCGCTTGTCCAGCGACAGCGGCGCGACGTTGTGCTGGCTGGCGTAGGCGAGGACCGCCGCATCGTGGTCGATGCCGACGGCGCGGCGTTGGTCGTCGCTGAGCGCCCACATGCTCGACAGGTGCGCCGTGCCGCAGAAGTCCTCCCGAAGCGTCATCGGCCGCCGATCGCGGACCATGTCGAACAGCTCCTCGATGAATCCGATCATGACATCCGGCCGCTGCACGGACTGCTCGTAGAGCGCGTGGCGGTCGGCGTTGCGGGCGGTAAGGGAGGCGGCGGGTTTGCGGGTTGGCTTCGACATCGTTACGAATGTACCGCTTATGGCCAAGAAGAAACACAAGTTGACCAAGCGTAACGCCGACCGCTACGACCTGTACCTCAAGAGCGTGCAGGAGCCGTCGGTGGAAATTGAGTTTTTCAACCGCGTTTATCGCAAGGAGTTCGGCCGGGCGCCGATGCTGCTGCGGGAGGACTTCTGCGGCACGGCGGCGGTCTGTGCCCACTGGGTCAAGAGCAAGCCCGACCGGCGGGCGATCGGCATCGACCTCGACCCCGAGCCCCTGGCCTGGTCACGCGAGCACGTGCTGAGCAGGCTCAAGGATGAGCCGCGGCAGCGCGTGAGCCTGATCCAGGCCGACGTGCGGGACATTCACCCGGAGAAGGCCGACGTGCTCGCCGCCCAGAACTTCAGCTTCTACGGCTTCATGGAGCGCGAGGAGCTGCGGCGCTACTTCGAGGCCGCCCGACGCAACCTCGACACCCAGGGCCTGATGGTCCTGGACATGATGGGCGGCAGCGAGGTCATGCTCGAAGACCACACCGACTCGACCCGGAAGGAAGGCTTCACCTATCACTGGGAGCAGAAGTCCTTCGACCCGATCACGCATCAGGCCAGCTTCGCCATTCACTTTTCCTTCCGCGACGGCACGAAGTGGAAGGATGCGTTCACGTATGACTGGCGGATCTGGACGATCCCCGAAGTGCGGGAGATCCTGCGGGAAGCCGGGTTCAGCCGGACCGATGTGTACTGGGAAGGCGTGGATGAAGACGGCGAAGGCGACGGCGTGTTCCGCCGCAGGGAGCACGGCACGGCCGACGAGGCGTGGATTTGCTATGTTGTCGCCGTTCGATAGGTTGACGACTCGCTCGCTTGCAAGGATCCCAAACTGACATGCGATTCCAAGCTCCCAAAGGCACGCGTGACTATTATCCCGACGAGATGGCCTGGCGCCGCTGGCTGGAGGGCCGCTGGCGGGCGATCTCCGTCCGCAACGGTTTCGAGGAGGTCGAAGGCCCCATCTTCGAGTCGCTCGATCTGTACAAGGTCAAGAGCGGCGAAGGCATCGTCAACGAGCTGTTCCACTTCACCGACCGAGGCGAGCGGCAACTGGCCATTCGCCCGGAGTTCACGCCGACGCTGGCCCGCATGGTCGCCGCCCGCGCCGCCAGCCTGCCCCGGCCGATCAAGTGGTTCTGCATCCCCAACCTCTGCCGCGCCGAGCGACCCCAGCGCGGCCGCCTCCGCGAGTTCCTCCAGTGGAACATCGACTTCCTCGGCTCCGACGCGGCCAGCGCCGATGCCGAGTGCATCTTCACCTGCGTCGACCTGCTGCGGGAGCTGGGCCTGACCCCCGAACAGGTCAAGGTCAAGATCAGTCACCGCGAGACGGTCCGCACCATCCTTACCAAGCTCGGCGTCAGCGATGACCAGATGCTCGCGGCCTTCGACCTGCTCGACCGCCGCGACAAGATGCCCGACGAACAGTTCACCGAGGAAGCGACCGCGCTTGGCCTGGATGAATACAAGGTCGAACGCTTCGAGCAGATGTGTCGCCGCAAGTATCCCGCCGGCGACGTCGACCACATGGAACGCTCGATCGGCATCGCGACCATCCAGGACCTTGAGGCATTGGACGCCGAGCTGCGGGGTTTCGGCATCGCTGAGTGGTGCGAGTACGACCTGGGCATCGTGCGCGGGCTGGCCTACTACACCGGCACCGTGTTCGAGGTCCACGAGGTCAGCGGCGCCGAACGGGCCATCGCCGGCGGCGGGCGCTACGACAAGCTCATCGAGCTGATGGAAGGTCCGGCCATGCCCGCGGTGGGCTTCGGCATGGGCGACGTCGTGCTCAGCCTCGTCCTCCATGACAAGGGCCTGGCGCCCACGGAGGTCATGCCCCCGGTCGACGTGTTCGTCCTCGCCGCCGACGACCAGGCGAAGTCGCTCGTACTCTCGACCGCCGCCGACCTGCGGTCCGCCGGGTTGCACGCCCGATTCAGCTACCGCACGACCACCAACGTCGGCAAGCTGCTCAAGGACGTGGGCACCGCCCGCTACGCGGTCATCCTCGACGCCAACGCCGTCAACAACCGCACCGCCGGCCTCAAGGACCTGGCCACCGGCGAACAGACCGATTGCGCCCTGGACGAACTTGCCGCTCGCATCCGTGGCCACTGACACGGTTGTCAGCAGGGGCGGGGGGGGCATGTCCGCCTCCTCGCGTAACGCGAGGTTTTCCAACAGGTTGGCGATTGTCATCCCGATGTCGGGCCCATGTCAGGCCTGACACGGCCGAAAATAATCTTCATCCATCATAAAGTCGGGTAAAATCGCGACTTACCCCGCGCCGGCGTGCGTGGGTCTGCGATTTCGCGCCGCGCCGGCGCGCGCCGATGCGGCACGAATCGCACACGAAGCCCGGGATTCGATCACGATGACTCGTTCGATGCTGATGACGAGGTGAACCCATGCCCTGCTTGTTCGGATGCCTGGCGCTGATTGCGCCGCGGCTGCTCATCATTCTGCTGGCGATCTTCTCCGACGCCATGCGCGATGCTTACCAGACGGTCATCTGGCCGGTGCTGGGTTTTTTCTTCGTGCCGTACACGACGCTGGCGTACTGCTGGGCGATGAACGTGCACGGGTCGATTGAAGGCTACTGGATCGCGGTGATCGTGTTCGCGGCCCTGGTCGACCTGGGCGCGATGGGCGGCGGCGGCCACGAGGCGCGGCGGAAGAAGTGGTAGCATTCGTAGCCAATAGCCAAGGAGGCAATCCCGGCCACCCCTTGCGGGATGACCGGGCTTGGTCCCGGAAGGTGTGGGGGGTATATTCCGGGGGTGGTTCAGCGGCGGTTTCATTATGACCAGGCGTTTGAACACTACCTCCGGGCCAACGCGATCCCGTACGTAGCGGTGGACGAGGCGCGCAAGGCGTTGCGGGGGCAGGTTTCGCTCAAGAACTTCGACTTCGTCGTGTATGGCGAGTCGGGGCGGAACCTGCTGGTCGACGTCAAGGGCCGCAAGCACTCGGGCAAGACCGGCAAGCAGTTGCACAACTGGGTGACGGCCGACGACGTGCGTGACCTGCTGGAATGGCAGAAGGTGTTCGGGGCGGGGTTTGCCGGGGCGTTCGTGTTTTTGTACTGGTGCGAGGCCCAGCCGCCGGACGCGCTGTTTCACGAGATTTACGAGTACCATGAGCGGTGGTACTCGGTGCTGGGGGTGCTGGTCGACGACTACGCCCCGCACACGACCCGGCGCAGCGCCAAGTGGAACACGGTGAGCATCCCGTCGGACGTATTCGCGCGGATCAGCCGACCGTTGGGGCAGATATTGTGACACAAAGCCGCCGATGGCATCGGCGGTTCGCAGCGCTGCCACACATGGTTCATCGGCGGTTTGGTTCGTGTCGTGCGGCGGACCCGCGGACCGCCGATGGCATCGGCGGCTTTTTGGGGGCCTTCGCGGCATGACACGGGTCGGTGGCGCGGACCGCCGATACCATCGGCGGCTTTTTGGGAACACCCGCAGCACGACACGCGTCTATATCCCCGGACGGTTTACACCCCGCAAGGGCGTGCGTATGATCGTTGGCATGATGCGTTTGCGACGACGTTGGATCGGTGGGGCGGCGGCGACGGCCATGTTGACCATGGCGGCGCCGGTTTTCGCCGAACTGCCCAAGGAGCCCAGCCCGATCAACGAAGCCCCCAGCCCGTGGGTGGCGTATGCGATCACCGCGGTGCTGGTGTTGTCGGTCGTGGCGGTGTCGCTGATCAACGCCAAACGGACGCATTTGGACTAAGACCCATTTCAAGGAGTCGGTCATGAACAAACGATTGCTGCATGGACTGGTGGCGCTGAACGTGGCGCTGCTGCTGGCATTGGGCTGGTTGACGTTCGCCCCGGACTCGGCCCACGCCCAGTTCGGCGGGGGGGCGGGCGACTACGTGATGGTCGGCGGGGCGCGTAACGGCGTGACGCCCGACACGATCTACGTCACGGACCTGACCTCGGGCGTGATCATCGGGTTCGAGCCCAAGAGCCGCGGCCGCAACGGCGAGCTGGTCGCGACCGGCTTCCGCGTGATCGCCAACGACTTCAACGCCTTACAGGGACGCTGAACGCCCACCCAGGAGGTTCGACCATGACCCGAGTGGAAACCGCAACTTATGCCCTGCTGGCGTCGGCGTTCGTGCTGGGCGCGTTGGTGATGCACACCGCGATGTCCAACGACGCCGGTTCGATCGGCGCCGAGCGGGCTGCGCTGCTGTCGCAACTGCCGTTCGAATCGACCGCCAGCGCCGACTTCGTCGTCACCAAGAATATCTACACCGTCCTCAGCGCCCAGGGCATCAGCAACGAGGATTTCCTGTACGTGCTGGACAACCGCAACCAGCGGTTGATGTGCTACCGCCACGATCCGAGCGGCCGCATTGAGCTGTTCGCGTCGATCAACGTGGCCGAGAATGTGCAGCGCGCCATGCAGACCGCCGGCGGCGGTGGCGGCGGCGGCGGACGCACCGGACGCTGAACGTCGACCGAATGGCGGCGAAGTTCAAATGACGAATGTCGAATGACGAATGCCCGCAGGCGTTTCGTCATTCGTCATTCGACATTGCCTCCCGACCGAGCGGACCTTATTCAGACGGAACGTAACATGACCGATCGATATGCGGCCTGGGCCCAGGCCGGTTGTGACAACCGGGCCATCGACCGCGCCGAGGCGGCGGACATTCTCGCCGGGCGCGGCGTTGAGCTGATGGCGCTGCTGGATTGTGCCGGGCGCGTGCGCAGACATTACTTCGACAACACCGTGTCGATCCACATGCTCGACAACGTCCGCAACGGGGCGTGCCCCGAGGATTGCGGGTACTGCGGGCAGTCGCGCACCAGCGAAGCGCCGATCCAGGCCTACAAGATCAAGTCGGTTGACGCGATTGTCGCCGAGGCCGAGCAGGCGAAGGCGGCCGGGGCGTATCGCTACTGCATGGCCCTGAGCGGGCGCGGGCCCAGCGATCGCGACATCGACCACATGTGCCAGGCGATCGAACGCATCAAGGCCATGGGTTTGCGGACGTGTCTGAGCGCCGGGCTGCTCGACGAAACCAAGGCCCGGCGGCTGAAGGACGCCGGCCTCGACCGGTTCAACCACAACCTCAACACGTCGGCGCGGCATTACCCGGCGATCTGCACGACGCACACCTACGCCGACCGCATGCGGACGATTCAACACGCCCGTGGCGCGGGCCTGGGCCTGTGCAGCGGGATGATCGTCGGGATGGACGAAACCTACGACGACCTGTTGGACGTGGCTTACGCGCTGCGGGGGTTTGCCGCCGAGTCGATCCCGGTGAACTTTCTGCTGCCGATCGACGGCAACGACGTGAGCGAGCCGCGTTGCGCGGGGCGGCCGCTCGATCCGCGGTTCGTGCTGCGGGTGTTGTGCATGGTGAGGCTGGTGAACCCGGCGGCGGAGATCCGCGTGGCCGCGGGGCGCGAGGTGCACCTGCGTTCGATGCAGGCGATGGCGCTGTGGCCGGCGAACAGCCTGTTCGTGGCCGGCTACCTGCTGACCGAAGGCGACGACGCGGCGGCGACGATGCGCATGATCGTCGATGCCGGGTTCGTCCCCCAACTCGACGAAGGCGACTGGCCCCCGGAAGTGAAGAAGTACCTGGACGAGGTCGCGGCCGGCCATGCCGGGGGCCATTCCGGGGGTAATGCCGGGGGCAACGGGCATGCCCAGCCGCACCGGCGGGAGACGATGCTCAAACCCACCGTCAGCGCGCGGGCGTGAGCGTTTCATCGCGCCCTTCGCGATCATTCTGATACAACAACACCGGCATGAGCATGAAGATCGGCATCACCGGCCTGGGGTTGTGCTCGCCGCTGGGCCACTCGGCGTGGTCGACGTGGGCGGCGCTGCTCGAAGGCCGCGGCATCTGCGACCGGGCGGCCCCCGGCAGGTGTGCCGCCGGGATCGAGGCGACGGACCTGGCCCGGGCGGTGGGGGGCGTGGCGGTGGCGCGCGGCGGTGCGTGCGACCCGGCGGTGGAGCTGGCCGAACGCGCCGCTCGCCAGGCGCGCGGCGCTGACGATGACCAGCCGATCCCGACGATCCTCGCCGTCAGCAAAGGCGCAGTCGCCCCCACCCCCGCCCCCGGAATGGTCGCCTCCGGCAAGCTGGCGTTGGGCCCGGTCGATCAACTTGCGCAGGCGTTGGCTCGGCGCATGCCGCTGGGGCCGGTGCGTCAGGTCGTTGCCGCGTGTGCTTCGTCGCTGATCGGTGTGCACCTGGCGCGGCAGTGGTTGATGGACGACCCGACTATTGGGCGGGTCATGGTCGTGACGTCCGAGGCGGCGCTCGATCCGATTTTCATCCACAGCTACAAACGGCTGGGCGTGCTGCCGCCGGCGGAACCGGGAAGGTATGTTGCGCGGCCGCTGGATCGGGCCCGCTGCGGTTTCGTTCCCGCCGAGGTCGGCGCGGCGGTGGTGCTCGAACGCAACCCCGACGATGCCCTGGCCCGGGTCATCGACAGCGCCGTCGCCTGTGAGGCCCATGACCTGGTTCGCTCCGGCCCCCGGAAGGCGCTGGCCCACGTCGCCGAACGCTTACTGCTTCCGGGGGTTGCCCTGCTGCATCCGCATGCGACGGGCACGGTGGAAAACGACGAAGGCGAGCTGGCCGTTTATGCCGAGGCGTTGGGTGCGAGCGCGCGTGACGCCGACGTCTACGCCGCCAAGGGCGCGCTGGGCCATTCACTCGGATCGTCGGGTTTGACGGCGTTGGTGCTGGCGGTGCTGTCCGGCAGGACGGGGCGTCGTCCGCCCATGCCGTGGCTGACGCATCCCATCGACTCGCCGCTGTCGCTGTGCATCGAATCCCCGGCGCGGCCGTACCCGCGTCAGGCCATCTTCGCCGCCGGCTTCGGCGGGCACGTCGCCGGGGTGACGATCGACACATGCCCCTGATCGCCGGCACCGGGCATCAGAATGCCCGGCTATCCAGGAGGGTTGCTCTCAGGAACTCTGCTCGTGGAGGATCCGGTCGGTGAGGCTGACCGTGATGCGGGGTTCGGGGGGCTTGGTGTCGTCGTAGCTCTCGCTGAGCAGCGCCTCGGCCCGGGCGCGGGCCTCCTCCATCTTCGGATAACGCACCTCGCGATAACCGGTCACCGTCTCCGGCGTCTTGAGGATGTTCAGCCACTTGGCGTACTCGGCATCGCCCCGCCAGTCGATGCGATCGACCACGCGCTCGTACCAGTCCCGGAACTCGCGCTCGCGCCGATGCCAGCTCGGCAACAGGTCGCGCAGGAATCGGCACTGGCTCATCAACCGCAACTGCCAGTCCTTGCTGGTCCAGCGGAAGCGGATCTTGCGGCCGAACACGACGAACTCGGGCTGATTGTGGTGGGCGTAGGTGATCCTGTCGCCGCGGGCGGGGTTGACCTTCCACCGGCGCTGGTCGCGCTTGTACTTCTCAGGGCTGGTCAGCATCGCCGCCACGTACGGCTCGTCCTTGATGAGCATGCTCTTGGCCAGGTTCCACACGACCGCCTCGGTCAGGGCGTAGCCCCGGTCGGCCGAGTCGCGGTCGAACGTGGCGACGACCCGCTTGCAGTAGCGGCGGGCGTAGTCGATGCCGCCCCAGATCACGCAGTCGTAGGCGCGGATCACCACGTCGCGCATGAGGCTGTCGCTGACCGGGCGGAAGCGGGTGGCGCGGAACATCTGCTTCATGAGCACGCGGAACTGCTTGGCCAGCACCTCGCCTCGCTTGCCGCGGAACTGCAGGCGGAGCGTGTTGCACTTGCGGCGGAACGCCTGCCGCGCCGTTTCGAAGTCCTTGCGCAGCCCGACTGTGAACAGGTCCGGTCGATGCACGATCATGCGGCCGATGTTGAACGCGCGCACGTTGCGATCGTAGGCCTTGCGGATGATCGTCCGCATCGCCTTCTCCAGGGCCTCGTACGTCACCGGGATGTACCCGAGTTGGTACGCCATCCCGAGCATCATGATGTTGGCGTAGAGCTTGGTGTCGAGGACGCGCTCGCACAGGTCGCCGACGTTGAACCCGAAGTAGCGTTCGGGATGTCCGGCGGCGCGCAGCGTGTCTTCCAGGTCTTCGACTCGGAAATCCTCCCGGCCCATGAGGGTGAGGATGG
>CAYYPN010000027.1:1404-17086 GCA_964473545.1 uncultured Planctomycetaceae bacterium | reverse complement strand
GGTATCCGTGCGGCAGTACACGGGTTGATCCGACTCCCCGCGCAACGCCAACAGGCGGCTTGTGGGATCGAACACATCGACCCCTTGCTTGCGAAGCTCGCTGTAGAACTCGGCATGACGGGTGTTCAGCCTTGGGACAGGTTGCGCCATGTCGACCAGCTTGTCGGGATACACCACCGCCTTCGGCGGCATCGGCACGACGATCAGTTCAACACCCAGGTCGGCCAGTTGCTGGTGAAAGTCGACGATCACCGGCAGGGGGTCGGCCCACTCGGGTTTGCTGGCGGTGCTGACGTGATTCGCATCGTCGCCCCAGAATTTGCCGACGCCGATGTGGCGGAGTTCACGGGCAAGGAACAACCAGTCGCCCTGGCCGCGGACGACGGAATTGTCATCGGCCTCCGCCTGCTCGTAGCGCTGGCGCATCTCGGCGCGGAAGGCGGCGGCCTGGTCGGGAGAGGCGCGGTCTGGTGTCTGCGCGCTCGCGCTGGCGATCAGGCAGAAGGTATAGAGGGCAAGCACCGCAGGGCGACCAGTCATTTTCAGGGATCCTGAAGAACGTTTTCAATGGGCGATACTGGACTCGAACCAGTGACCCCCGCCATGTAACGGCGGTGCTCTAGCCAACTGAGCTAATCGCCCGGTTGCCGGTCATTCTATCGGCTTGTCGCCGTCGGCGGGCGGCAGCGGGATCACTTCGACCTTCCACCCGGGTTTCGTCGGCGGGGTCGTGTCGAATTGTTCATCCAGGTCGTTGCCGGCCAACTGGTTCACCTTCGCGTCGCGCAGCCAGACGGTCGTGAGATTCTCCGCATCGTCGGCGGTGGCGATCTTCACCGGCAACAGCGTTTGATTGCTGTACCAGATGTCGATCTGAGTCAGGTCCGAATGGGGTGCCTCCCCGCGCGGTTCGAGGTGTAGGTGCGTCGAGTCATTCGGGTCGCCGTCGTTGGGGTCGATACGGGTGACGTGGTACAGGTCGAGCACCTCGCGGCGCTTCTGGCCGAGCGGCAGGGGGAACGGGCCTTCGCCGATCTTCAGCGGGTCGTACGTTTCGCCCGGGCGGGTGACCTCGCGGCGAATGAACTGCTTGCTGTCGGCGTGGACCTCGGCGAGCCAGCGGCCGTCGAAGAGGTACGCCCGGGGTCGCTTGCGCAACGCATCGTCGACGATCAACGATTCAAACCGTACGGCAAACCGCGGCGGCCGACCGGTATTCGCATCGGCGGCCTGGTAAACCACCCGCCCGATGCGCGTCTGGCTGTCGGCCAGCAGTCCCTGCTCGCGCGTGTAGACGACCGAGGCCTGGTATGAATGCAACGAGCGGCCCCGGGCTTCGAGACGATCGAGCAACGCGACGACATTCGGGTCGGTCCCGTCGTGGGGCGCGGCGGTCTGGGCCGCGGCGCCCGCGGCGATTCCCATGGCGGCAATGAATATCGCGAGCATGTTGTGAAGGCTGGTCATAACGGTCATGCTATCGGTCCATACGTGGCTGTGCCATGGGAATTGCATGGGGTGCAGGGTTTGCGGGGAAAAGGCGAAGCGGCAAGCGGCGGGGGCAGCTCATGCAAGAAACTGACCGGCGGCTTGTTGCTGCGACGCCTTAAACGGGGTTTAATGGCGGCGGATGCAGATACAGACCTTTCTCGAACACTGGTCCATTCGCGAGAACCCGTTCAGCGCTGAGGAAGCGCGGGACGATCCGATTTTCATGCGCCTGCTTGACCAGGGCACCAGCCACCCCGACTTCGACAAGGTGCTCGGTCAGCCCGACCGCCCGCGGGCCGGGGTCGTGTTCGGCGAGAAGGGCAGCGGCAAGACCGCCCTGCGGCTGATGATCGAACGTCGCATCGAACGCTACAACGCCGAACGCACCGATCGCCTGGCGTGGGTCGTGCGATACGATGACCTGAATCCGATCCTTGACCGACTGGCCCACAAGCACCGCACGGGTGACGATCCCGATCGTTTGCTGGGCAAGCTGAGGTTGGCCGATCACATGGACGCGATCCTGTCGCTGGCGACGACGCGGCTGATCGACGTGCTGCTCGATGAAGCCAAGGCGCCGATTCGGGGCAAGCCGGCCAAGACCGCCCGGCGCATGCCGCGCCAACGCCGCGTCGACCTGGCGGAACTGGCGGCGTTGTACGACGAGCCGACACGCGGCAACGTCTCCGAACGCTGGAGCCGATTGCGACGCATGCTCCGCCTGGGGCTGGTCGCATGGAACAAGCTCGGGCTGTGGCTGGGTATCGGCTTGATCGCCGTGGCCCTGGGGCTGGGCATGGCCCAGGGGCTGGGCAACATCGACGACCTGCTGACGATGGTGGCGACCGGCGCGGCGGCGGCGGCGGGACTGGCCCTGGTCGGCATGACGCTGTGGCGCAAGCTGAGGCTGTGGTCGCTGGCCCGCCGGATTCGCCGCGATGTCCACGTCGTCGAACGCACCACCGGCCAACTGGCCGCCACCCTCGGCCAGATTCCCGCCCGCAGCCTCGCCGACCAGCCGATCCCCACCCCCGGCGACGCCGACTGCCGCTACCAGCTCACCGCACGCCTGCTCAGTGTGTTGGGCGAGTTCGGTTACGCCTCGATCATCGTGCTGGTCGATCGCCTGGACGAGCCGTCGATGGTCTCCGGGGACGCGGCGCGGATGAAGGCCCTGGTCTGGCCCATGCTGAACAACAAGTTCCTTCAGCAGGACGGCATCGGTGTTAAGCTGTTGCTTCCTATTGAGTTACGTCACCTGCTCCTGCGCGAGGAAGGGGCGTTTTTCCAGCAGGCCCGCCTCGACAAGCAGCACCTGGTCGAGCGGCTGACCTGGTCGGGGACGTTGCTGTACGACCTGTGCACGCGCCGGCTGCAGGCCTGCCAGCCCCCGGCCAGCAAGCCGGTGATGCTGCGGGATCTGTTCGAGGAGGATGTGACCGAGCGGGACATCATCGACGCGCTGGACCAGATGCAGCAGCCTCGGGATGCATTTAAGTTTTTGTATACGGTTCTGCACGAACATTGTGCCAATGTGCCCGAGGGCCAGCCGGCGTGGCGTGTGCCACGTCTGACGCTGGACTCGGCGCGAAAGCAGCATGCCCAGCGTGTACAGGAGTTTGGCCGCGGTCTGACGCCGAGTTAACGCCCTTGCCTTAAGATTAGGCAGCACGTGCGGGCGTGCCCGGCGACAGCGCTGCGTGAGACTTGACTTTTCCGGACCTTTCCCGCTAAATACCTGTAGATTTGGGCTTGAGACTGCCGATAGATGACCTTAATATTGCCGTTACCGCTGTGGTACGGCGTTTGCCGAGAACCGAAAGGACCCTCCGACGCGGTGTCGGTGGTCCTGAAATTGTGTTCGGTACGACACACACTGTTTTCAAGGAGACTCCGATCATGACTCATGGACGAAACGGGGACGCCAAGGTTTGGCGGGGCGGACTCGTGGCTCTGGTGGCCGCAGCCCTGACGTTTGGAACTTTCACCACTGCACAGGCTCAGGAAGAAATGCCTGTCAACAGCGGCGCCATCAGCCTGTCGGCCGGCGTCGACTTCGTGACTCAGTACTGGTTCCGTGGCATGGCCCAGGAGAACCAGGGCTTCATCGCCCAGCCGTGGGTCGATGTGTCGGTCAATCTCGCTCCCTTCGGGCTGGACTCCATCGACGTCTACGGCGGCGTCTGGAACTCCATCCACGACAACTCGTTCATCACCGACGCCGACGGCGATGGTGATGACGACGGCGATCAGACCGGTCTGTTCGAGACCGACTGGTACGTCGGCACCTCGATCGCCCTCCCGGCGAACTTCGGCCTGGACATCAGCTACATCTCGCTGCACAATCCGGCTGCCGGCGACATCTTCGCCGAGGAAATCGACGTGGCCCTGAGCTACGACGACAGCGAACTGTGGGGCGATGTGGCGGACGGCTGGACCGGCCTGCAGCCCTACGTCCTGGTCGCCTTCGAGACCGGTGGCGGCTCCGACGCCGGCACCGAACTCGGCACCTACCTCGAACTCGGCATCGCCCCGGGCTTCACCCTCATCCCCTCCGAGGACATGCCCGTCGACCTGACGGTTCCGATGACCGCCGGCTTCAGCATCGACAACTACTATGAAGACGGCTCCGGCGATGACGAGGCCTTCGGCTTCTTCGACATCGGCGCCGAACTGTCCGTCCCGCTGAGCTTCATGCCGCAGGAAGTCGGTTCGTGGTCGGCTTACGCCGGCGTCCACCTGATCGTCCTCGGTGACAGCACCCAGGAAATCAGCGGCACCGACTTCAACATCGTTGCCGACGACTCCGACGCGGAAGTGTACGGCGTCTTCGGCGTCTCGATGGAATATTGATCCTTTTCCACAACACACGGAAGACGCGCCCGGGCCACAGTGCCCGGGCGACGTTTCCCATCGGGTCGTCGGACACGCGGTGAGTTGACCACCAACTGACGCCGCACCGTCCTAGACCGTCTCCGCAGCCCCGCCGGCCTCCCCGGTGGGGCTGTTGCATTCGTGGTAAGTCAGTAAAAGTCGAAAATGGAACAGACGTGGCTCTTCCACGCTCCACGCCCTACGCTCACTCGCCGGGTATGTAGCCGATCACGCCGGTCCACGGACTGCTCGCGGTGGCATACAGCTTCCGGGGGATGCGGCCGGAGAGGTAAGCCAGGCGGCCGGCGGCGCAGGCGTGACGCATCGCGTGCGCCATCTTCACCGGATCGGCCGCATGGGCGATGCCGGTGTTCAGCAGCACGCCGTCGGCGCCGAGTTCCATGGCGACGGTGACGTCGCTGGCCGTGCCCACGCCGGCGTCGACGATGACCGGATAGTCGGCGTCACCTTCTTTCAGCAGTTCGAGAATGATGCGGATGTTGTTGGGGTTGAGCACGCCCTGGCCCGAGCCGATGGGTGAGCCGGCGGGCATGACGCTGGTTGCGCCGGCGTCCTTGATCCGGGCGGCCATGATCGGGTCGTCGCTGGTGTAACACAGCACCGCGAACCCGTCGGCGACGAGTTCCCGGGTCGCTTCGAGTGTGCCCTGGGGATCGGGCAGCAGCGTTTTCTTGTCGCCGAGCACTTCGAGTTTGACCCAGTCCTTGCCGGGGTTGTCGAACTGGTCGAGGATTTCGCGTCCCAGCCGCGCCACGCGCACCGCATCCTCGGCATTGAAGCAGCCAGCCGTATTGGGCAGGATCGTGTACCGCGCCGTGTCGATGAAATCGAGCAGGCTGCGTCCTTCGCTATCCACCAGCCGCTCCCGCCGCACCGCGACGGTGACGACTTCGGTTCCGCTGGCGTCGAGGGCCTGCTGCATGGATTCGTAGGTCGGGTACTTGCCCGTACCCACGATCAGGCGCGAGCCGAAGCTCTTGCCGCCCAATCGCAGGGATGTATCGAGTGTGTCATTCATGGCGTGTTATCCGCCGCCGACGAGGGTGACCAGTTCCACGCGGTCACCCTCGGCGAGGGTGTGTTCGGCATGCAGCCGCTTGGCGATGACCTGACGATTGACTTCCACCGCGACGGGCTTGTCCGCCAGCCCCAGGTCGCGCAGCAGATCGGCGACGGTCGCGCCGTCGGCCAGTTCCCGTACCTCTGCGTTGACCGTCAACTTCATCATGCGCGATGATAGCAGCAAGGTCGGGTTAAATCATGATCGGCCGGTGCAACGGATCCGATCGGCTGCGACTTCGATGCAGACCCCGCCGGCCAGTTCGAAGCGTCGCGATTCGCCTGAGGTGTCCCTGGCCGCGGTGGCGATGCGGTCGATCGTCACTTCGTTCAGGCGGTCCGAAGGGCATCCCTGCCCCAACGCCATGCCGCGCAAAGTCCATCGCAACAACTCCGCGGGCATCGTCCTCGCCTCTTCACGATCCATGCACCACGCCTGGCCGACCCGTTCGCCGTGTCGCTCGAGCAGCCGCCGCGTCCACGCCCGGGTCAACCGGTGCACCGCCCGCGCCCGGTCGGCGGTGGCCGAGGCCCTGATCGTCGCATCCGGCTTCATCGCCCGCAATACCGGCAATACTTCCGCCCGCAGCCGCGTCCGATCGCGCGACGTGTCCGCGTTGGTCGCATCCTCCCGCCACGGCTGCGCGACGTCCCGGCAGAACTGTTCGGCGGTTTCATGCGTGGTCCAAAGCATCGGCCGCACTACGGCAACCCCGGCCAGCCGCGCCCGCTCGGCGATCCCGCTCATCCCGCCGACCGACGCCCCGCGCATCAGGCGCATCAGCATCGTCTCCAGTTGATCGTCGGCATGATGGGCGGTCACTACCGCATCCGCATCGATCGCCTGCGCCACGTCGGCCAGGGCGCGGTAGCGCAGCTCGCGCGCGTTGGCCTCGACGTTGCCCGGCTGCTCGCTTGGCTGCACGTCCCGGCGGTGATATGTCAGTTGCCACTGTTCCGCGAGGTCGGCGACGAACGTCGCATCGGCTTCCGCCGCATCGCGCAGATGATGCTGCACGTGCCCGGCGTGAAGATCGAACTGCCACTTATCCAACGACGCCAGCCCCGTCAGCCCCAGCAGCAGGGCCACGGAATCGGCCCCGCCGCTGCAGGCGACGAGCAGGCGCATGCCCGGCTCGATGCCGCAGCGATCGAGCCCCGACTCGAGCTGCTTAACGAAATCGTGGCGACGGATTAGAATAAGCCGTTCACGCATCGCGCCTATCTTACTCTTCGCAGCCATTGCCGATCGGATCCGCCCCGATGAATCAGTCGCATATGCCCGAGGTCGTGGAGATCGCCGCCAACCTGGATGATGCGTCCGGGGAGGTGCTGGGCGCGGCGATCGACGCCCTGCTCGAAGCCGGCGCGCTGGATGTCTGGACCACGTCCATCGGCATGAAAAAGCAGCGCCCGGGCGTGTGCCTGTCCCTGCTGTGTCGCCCCGAACAGCGCGACGACCTGGCCCAACGCATGATCGAGCTGACCGGCACGTTCGGCGTGCGCCATCGCGCGTGGGGCCGGGTCGAACTCGACCGACGCCATGAAACCGTGACCACCGACTTCGGCGACATCCGCATCAAGGTCGGGTCACTGCATGGCCGGGACGTCACCGCCAAGGTCGAGTTCGACGACGCGGTGCAAGCCGCGGCCGCACACGGCGCCACCGCCCGGCAGGTCGTCGCCGCCGCCATGGCCGCATGGTGCGGCAGGGGGGGCTGCTCATGACCGTCATGCTGCTGGTGCTGGACCCCTTGCCCACGACGCTGATGCTGGTGGGACTGGTCCTGCTGGCGACGATCCTGTTCGCCAATTTACGCCGCAATCGTGGGGGCGGTGAAAAGATCACCCCCCGCGAACGCCTGGAACGCGACAAGCAACTCGGCGGCATGCGCAACGACCTCCGCACGATGATGGTCGAACTGGAGGAGCTGACCCGACGTTTCAGCGCCCAGCTCGACAACAAGGCTGCGCGGCTGGAGCAGCTCATCGAGGAGGCGGACAAGCGGATCGATCATCTGAACGGCCGCGCGTCGGGCGATGCTTCGACTTCGCGCGCCGCTTCCGCCGCACCGCGTCAGGAACCGACCCCGCCCGAGCCGGTCGCCGACGAGCCGGACGATCCGTTGACCCGGGACGTATATCGCCTGGCCGACGAAGGCAACGACTCGATTGAAATCGCCCGCCAACTCGACGAACACGTCGGCAAGGTCGAGCTGATCCTGGCGTTGCGACAGGGCTGATCACACACCACGGGGACCGACATGACGGAAACTGACGACACGGCATCGTCCGGATCAACCGGTTGGTTCGTGCGCATTCTCGCCGGCGTCGCGATCCTGGTCCTGGTGATGGTGCTGTATGCCTTAAGCATCGGCCCGGCGGCGTATCTTTACGCGGTGCTTAACGCGGGCAGTCACCGTTGGTTGGAACCGGCGATCAACGTCGTCTATCTGCCGTTGATCTGGTGGTTTCGCCATGACATGCCGGGCAGACATCTGCTGGAGGCGTACGTGGAATGGTGGGCGGGGCTGGCGTGATCGTTCGGCAACGCGCAAACGACACGATTTCAACCGTGAAACTCAGCTCGGCCAGTCGCCGGTGAAGACTTCGACGGCCGGGCCGGTCATGGCCACATGGTTGTCGAGCTCGCGCCATTCGAGCGTGAGCTCGCCCCCCGGCAGGTGCGCGGTGAGCATCCTCGCGGTGCGCCCGGTCAGAGCCCCGGCCACGGCGATGGCGCACGCCCCGGTCCCGCAGGCCAGCGTCGGCCCGCTGCCGCGTTCCCAGTGCAGCACGCGCGCGGCGTCCGGGCTGAGCACCTGCACGAAGTGCACATTCATCCGCCTCGGAAACGCCGCGTGATGCTCGAGGAATCGACCCCATTCCAGTTGCTGTTCGTGGGTCTGGTCGTCGACGCGATCGACGAACACGACCGCATGGGGATTGCCCATCGACACGAACGTCACCGGCAGGCTGTCGCGGCCTTCGTAGCCGGCCAGCGGTACGCGGTAGACGTGCTCCTTCTCACCGCGCTGCAGCTTTGCCGCAACGACCGGGATGCGGTCAAGCTCCAGGATCGGCTCGCCCATGTCGACCGTCGCGGTCATAACCCGGCCCCGCTCGTCGAGCGTGTAGTCGATGCTTAGCACGCCGGCGGCGGTCTGGACGCGCATGGGCTTGGCGCTGGTGAGTCCCCCGTCGTGGGCGAGCTTGGCGACGCAACGGATCCCGTTGCCGCACATCTCCGCCTCGGACCCGTCGGCATTGAACATGCGCATGCGCACATCCGCCGCCACACCGGCTTCCGGGGGCATGACGAGGATCAGCCCATCGGCGCCGACGCCGAGGTGACGATCGCTGATTTTCGGCGCAAGGGCGACCGGGTCGTCGACTGGCACTTCAAAGCAGTTGACGTAGACGTAGTCGTTACCGGCGCCGTGCATCTTCGTAAATCGCATGGGCAGATTATAGACATTGATCCCAACGCCGCGCCATCGCGCCGCGTCATGTCAGTCGGGAGCTCAGGAGAAAAATCAGCGCAATGTCAGGAACTCGATGCCCATGGTGACGAGCATCAACCCCGCGCCCAGCAGGCACAGGCGGCGGACCTTGCGGTCGATGGGGCAGTCGTTGATGGGCGTGCCGACCAGCGATCGCAGGTAGTCGATGCGCCAGTCGATCGACCCGTGGCGCCAGCTTGGGCGGTTGGTCGGGCTGTGGTTGAGGCGGCAGACGTTCTGCAGTGCGGCGGCCATGCCGTGCACGGCCCGCGGGCCGATGGTGTCGGGCTCGCCGTCCTGCTCGGGGTACTGCCGGGCGAGGTGTTGCACGGCGAAGGTGTCGGCCTGGCGCTCGAAGCGTCGGGAGATGTACCCGAACGCCGCCCCCCAGGCCGCGAGCGTCCCGAGCAAGGCCGCCCCGGCGATGGCGCTGGAAGTCGTATCGGGCGCATCGATTCCCGCGGTGATGACCGCACGGTGCAGACCATCCCAGCCCAGTTGCGTGTCGATCAATGCCGCGGCCTGTTCGACCGCCATGAACATCGCCCCCAGTGTGCCCAGCGCGCACACCGCCATCCACGGCATGTGCTTGCGGCGCACGTGTCCCAACTCGTGGGCCATCACCGCCTCGACCTCGCGATCGGGCAGACGCTCGACCAATCCGTCGGTGAGCAGGATGTACCGCAGGGGTCCGACCAGCCCCATCACCGCGCCGTTGATCTGCCCGCCGTGCGTGTGCCAGAGCAGCAGTTCACGCACACGCACCCGGTGCACGCGGCAAAGCTCGAGCAACCGCTGCCGCAGCGGGCCGTCCGGCATCGGCGTCGTGTTCCAGATCAGGCGGATGATCAGCGGCGCCAGTGCGAACACGCCCACGCCGCCCGCGACCAGCAGCAACGCCTCGTAGGGTCGCACGCCCATCCAGCGGTCCGTCGCCCAGGCGACCGTCTGCACCCACAGCAGCACCAGCAGCATGGGCCCGAGGATGATGAGCACCTGGTGGCGGAGTTGATCCCAGACGTAACCGCCGCGCGTCGGCAGGGCGTAGGTCGGCTCGCCCATGTCGAGTTGGCGGATCAGCATCGCCTCGCGCAGCCGCCGATCGATCGGGTAATACGCCCACCACATGAACACGACCGTGAGCATCGGGCCGGCCAGCGCGATCAGATCCGGGGCCATGATGATCGAACCGACCCCCGCCTTGAGCCAGTCGAGGTAGCCCAGCACGAACAGCGAGGTGAAGAACACGCCCACCGCCGCCCACCGCAGCATCGTCAGCGTGAGGTGCAGGCGATTGACCATGCCCATCGCCCGCTCGGGTCGGCGCGACATGGCTTTACGTGTCGCAACGCAACCCAGCCATGCCGGCAGCGCGATGAGGACGTAAGGCCCGACGCTGGCCGCGGCCATCGCCCACCCGCCGAGGCGCGGCTCACGCACCAGCACGCCGCCCTGGCCGGCCAGCAATCCCAGAACGATAAGCAGGACGTAAAGCTGCATGGCCGCCTTGCGTGTTTCTCAGCGGTGAATCGTGCCCAGGTCCACCACCACATCATCGGATCGATAGAAGTCGACGTTCATCATGCCCGCGCCCACCGGCGTGAGTACCAGCCCGTTGAGCCGCTGCAGATCGCCGATTCGCTCCAGGTCGCCCCGGCCCGGACCGGCGTATCTCGTGTTATCCATCGACTGGGCGTGGAAGTGGTAGTGGGCCAATCCCGTGTAGCCGTCGAGGATCAATTGCTTCGGCGAGACGTACTTCAGATCGTGGTTGCGCATCATCGGCGCGTACGGCCGGGCCACGGGCGAGCCGTCGGCCTGCCATGCCAGCAGCCCGCCGTGCTCGCTGCTTTCGTCGGCGTGGTCGGCCTCGGCCTGGCTGAACCACGCGGCGACGACCGATCGATCCTGCATCGCACGCATGATCTCCCGCATCACCGCAAGGTCGCCCCACGCGAGTTGCTCGCGCCATTCGTGGATCAACTGCGGATGGTCGGGCGACTGGCCGTCGTGCGTCGTGCTCTTGAGGTGGTGGTCGGCGCGGGCGAGTCGATCGGTCAACTGTCGCAGCAGGTCGCTGCGCGAAGTACGCATGGCCGGGTCGTTGCGGGCGTGCATCCAGACGATCGTCGGCAGATGGCGCAACGCCAGGTCATGCCGTTGGTCGGCGTCGAGCGATGCGACGGCGCGTTTCGCCGCCTGCCAGAAATCGCCGTATGGCTCGGTACGCAACATCTGCAGCCACGCGATCGTCTGCATGCGGTCGGCCACGATGTGCAGGTCGCGCCCCCCGGCCTGAAGGTCGGCTACCAGCGCCGTGTCGGGCGTTGCCTTGCTCAACATCGCCAGCAACGCCTCGCGATCTTCAACGAGGCGGCAAAGCAACTGCCACGCCGCGGCACGCTCGCGGACCTCGGCTTCGATTTGACCGTCGAAGACCTCGAACGCGATCTGTTCGACGTCCTTGCCGGGGTGCAACGCCGCCAGCGCTTCGCGCTCGGGACGCCGATCGTCGGTCATCGACCAGGCCGGCCGGCTGTAGTTGCGGACGATCGCCGGCGTAAGGTCGGCCCATTCACGCTCGACGATGATGTCCAGCACACGCCCAAGCGCCTGCCAGTCATTCATCAGCACGATCGCATACCGGAAATGATCGTGCGCCCGCGCGGCATCGAGTCGCACCAGCGCGTCGATCGCATGCAGACGCACCGGCTTGGGGTTGCCCCGCTCCCACACCAGCCGTTCGAGCAACAGCAGATGCTTTTCATCCGTGCCCAGTTCAGCCTCGGCCTGCTCGGCGGCGGCCAGGCGCTGGCTCGGCGAAATCGTCTGATCCTGCATCGTCGTCAGCGGATCATCGTAGGCCTTCGGCTGGCAACCCCGGAAGGTGAACCCGGTCAGCAGCAGCGCGATGCCGATGAATGTATGTGGCCTCGACATGTCGGCCATTGTAGCCGGTCAGCTTTGCAGCCGGCGCGGCAGGGCGGCCATCCGGTCGGCCGCGGCGCCCCGCATGATGATCGCCTGCGGCGTGATGATGTTACGCCACTTATCGCCATGCCCGGGGTGGGCCAGTTGCCCGGCGGGTCGGCCGTCCTTACATTGGGTGGTTCCCACACCCCCGGATTCCCCGGGCCAGCCGGCCCACGTAAACGGAGCTTCAACCATGGCCAAGTTGACCATTGCCGATGTTGATGTGAAGGGCAGGAAGGTGCTCATGCGCGTCGACTTCAACGTCCCCCTCGATGACAAGCAGAACGTCACCGACGACCGCCGCATCCGCATGGCGTTGCCGTCGATCAACAGCGTGCTCGAGCGCGGCGGATCGCTGGTGCTGATGAGCCACCTCGGCCGCCCCCAGGGCGACGCCGGCGACGCCAGGTTCAGCCTCAAGCCCGCCGCGGACAAGCTCGGCGAATTGCTTGGCGCGGGCAAGACCGTCGCCTGTGCCGCCGACACCGTGGGTGAGGATGCGGAGAAAAAGGTCGCCAGCCTCGAGCCCGGGGGCGTGGTCGTGCTGGAAAACCTGCGGTTCAACAAGGGTGAGAAGAAGGGCGACACCGACTTCGCCGCCAAGCTCGCCACTTTCGCCGACATCTACTGCAACGACGCGTTCGGCACGTGTCACCGCACCGACGCCTCGATGGTCGCCGTGCCCCAGCAGATGAACAAGGACCGCAAGCCCACCGTGGTCGGGTTCCTCGTCGAAAAGGAAATCCAGTACCTGACCGACGTGATCGCCAACCCCGAGCGGCCGTTCATCGCGATTCTCGGCGGGGCCAAGGTGTCCGACAAGATCAACGTCATCAACAACCTGCTGGGCATCTGCGACAGCGTGCTGATCGGCGGGGCGATGGCGTACACCTTCTTCCTCGCCCAGGGCAAGACCGTCGGCGACAGCCTCGTCGAAGCCGACAAGGTCGACCTGGCCAGGGAACTGCTGGCCAAGGGCGGCGACAAACTTATTCTGCCCGTGGATACGCATTGCGGCGACAAGTTCGACGGCTCGTGCGAGAAGAAGATCGTCGACGGCGACATCCCCGACGGCTGGCAGGGTTTCGACATCGGGCCCAAGACCATCGAGCTGTTCCAGGACAGGGTGTCGAACGCGAAAACCGTCGTGTGGAACGGGCCGATGGGCGTGTTCGAGATGCCCCCGTTCGACGCCGGCACCAAGGCGGTCGCCCAGGCCATCGCCGACACCGACTGCACGAGCATCATCGGCGGCGGCGACTCGGCCGCGGCCATCCAGCAGCTCGGCTTCGCCGACCAGGTCAGCCATGTTTCCACCGGCGGCGGCGCCAGCCTGGAAATGCTCGAAGGCAAGAAGTTTGAAGCAGTCGAACTGCTCGACGACAAGTAATCGATTCCTCGCAAAGGGCGCGAAGGCGCGAAGAGTTTGTAATCCGGTTTTGAGTATTCCCTTCGCGTCTTCGTCGCTTCGCGCTGTTCGCGATGTCCAGGAGGCCCCGTGCCGGATCGCCCCAACATCCTTTGCATCATGTCGGATGAGCATGACGCTTCGAACATGGGTTGTTATGGCGATCCGTTGGGGGCGACGCCGACGTTGGATGCGCTGGCGGCGCGTGGCGTCACGTTTGACAACTGCTACTGCAACTCGCCGTTGTGCGTGCCGAGTCGATTGAGTTTCACCGCTTCGCAGTACATCAGTCGTTGCGGGGCGTGGAACAATTCGTGCTGGTTGCCGTCGGACGCGTACCCGTCGTTGCCGTGGGTGTTGCGGGCGGCGGGGTACGAGCCTTACCTGTGCGGCAAGCAGCATTACGACGCGACGCGCCGGTACGGTTTCATCGACATCCTGCCTGAGATCAGCGACAGCCACCGGGGCAGCAACAACTACCGCAAGGATGGTCGCGGTCACCGTCGCGCGGCCGACGACTTGTCCGAGCATGAGCCGTCGTGGCTGACGTGGCTGAGCCGGGCGCGCGATTTCCATGCGGCCGATCATTCCTGGGTGCTCGACCATGACCGTGCGGTGACGCACACGGCGCGGGGGTTCCTCGGCGGGCGCAAGCGGACGGATGCGCCGTTCTTCCTGTTCGCCGGTTATCTCGCCCCGCATTTTCCGTTGATCGCACCGACGGCGTATTGCGATGAATTTCATGGACGGACGCCCGAACCGGATCGGCCGGCGGGGATGCTCGAAAACCTGCCGTTGAACTACAAGCACTTGCGCGCGGGGTTCGGGCTCGTCGGGGCCGACCCGCAGGTCGAACGCAAGGGGCGCGATTACTACTGGGCGCTGACCCGGTGGTTCGACGACGAGGTGGGCAAGCTGCTCAAGGCCCTCGGCGACAGCGACGTGGCCGACAACACCATCGTCATCTATACCTCCGATCACGGCGAAAACAAGGGCGACCACGGCCTGTGGTGGAAAAACTGCATGTACGACCACGGCGCCCGCGTGCCGCTGATCGTAAGCTGGCCCGCACGCTGGGCGGGGGGCCAGCGACGCACCGGCGTGTGCTCGCTCGTCGATCTCGTGCAGACGATCATCGACCTGGCCGGCGGCGGCGGTGAAGCACCCGAACAGATGGACGGCGATTCGCTGGTCGACTATCTCGACGACGCCGACGCGGCATGGAAAGACTGCGCCCTCAGCGAATACCACGGCCACAACGTTGCCTCGGGCTTCACCATGTATCGCCAGGGCGACTGGAAGTACGTCTACCACAACCGCATGGACGAGGCGCACGGCCCGGAGCGCGAGTTGTACCACATGACCGAGGACCCGAAGGAGATGCGCAACCTTGCCGCCGACCCGGCGCAGGCCGACCGCATCGCCGCGCTGCACCAGGCGATGGTTGAGGAACTGGGCGAGGACCCGGATGAAATCGAACAACGCTGCCGCGCCGACGGCGCGCGGGGGTATGAGCGGGATTGAAAGGCGAAGAGGCAAGCTCTCGCGGAGGATGCAGGGATGGCGGTAGCATACGCATCATGAGCGGTAACCTGTTGAACAAGCCGTCACGTTTGCCTTTGGTGTTGCCGTCGATTCTGTCGGCGGATTTCGCGAAGCTGGGGGACGAGGTGCGGGCGGCGCTGGACGCCGGGGCCGACGCGATTCACGTGGACGTGATGGACGGGCATTTCGTGCCGAACCTGACGATGGGTCCGGCGATCTGCAAGTCGCTGCGCCAGCGGTTTCCCGAGGTGTATCTCGACGTGCATCTGATGGTGAACAACCCCCGGAAGTTTGTGGAGTCCTTTGCCGAGGCGGGCGCGAATTGTCTGACGTTTCACGCGGAAGTGGTCGCCTCGGGAGGTGAGGCCGCCGCTTTGATGGAACATATCCGGGGGTCCGGTTGCCAGGTGGGTGTGGCGATCAACCCGCCGACGCCGGCCGCGGCGATGGACCCGTTCATCGAGGCGGTGGATCTGGCGTTGGTGATGAGCGTGAACCCGGGGTTCAGCGGTCAGAAGTTCATCGCCGAGGTGCTGGACAAGACGCGGTCGATTCATGCGAAGCTACGTCCGGACCAGCGTCTGGAGATGGACGGGGGGATCAATGGGGCTACGGTGGCGCCGGCGCGGGAGGCCGGCTGCGACACGATCGTGGCGGCGAGCTACCTGTTCGGGTCGGCCGATTATCGCGCGGCGATCGAGACGTTGCGCGGGTGAGTCGGTCAGCCATTCCGGGGGCCGCCACGACCGGGGCCGCGACCCCATTCGATGCCTCGCTCGCGCATGCGCTAGATCAGGGCCTGGTGGAA
>CAYYPN010000027.1:0-1394 GCA_964473545.1 uncultured Planctomycetaceae bacterium | reverse complement strand
GACACAGTTGGCGGCGGCATCCTGCCAACTCAGGCGACGCACTTCGAAACTGCCTGGCTTCGCGTTCGGGGCTGGAGCGTTCGACCCAGCGTTTGACCCGGTCGAGGTCCGGGGCGCGGCGCTGGCGTTCGCCGCGGCGGCGATCGTTGTCGTCATTGTTTGGGCGTTCGCCTTCGGGGCGCTGCGGACGATCGTCTTCGGGCCGCTCCTGTCGCCGCTGGGCGCGCTCGGCCATGCGTTCCTGCATATCGTCGATAATCTCATCGAGCACGGCCTTCTTGTCTTCCGGCGTGGGGGCGTCCATGTACCGCTGCACCACGGCGTCCTGGCGCTGGCGCCAGGATGCACGCATGTTGTCGCGCAACTGATCGCGCTGCGCTTCGGAGAGGTTTTCCCACGCCTCGCGCCCGCCTTCTCGCGCCTTTTCCATGACCTGACGTTGCTGGTCGGCGTCGAGCTTCTGGAACTCCGGCCTGGCGGCGAACACCAGCAGTTCCTGCGGCGCGGCTTTCTCGACATCCGGCGGACTGGCCGGCCAGTAGTAAACCGCCGCCCAGATCCCGCCGGCCAGTAATACGACCGCGCCAATCGTCCAAGCCCAGGTCTTGCGATTCATGGTTTCAGTCTCCGCTGCCCAGGTCGCCGACATGGCCATCGGCGAAGAGGTAGTTGGTCGAACCGGCCTTGCCCGCTTCACCGTGGAACGGCCGGTAGTCGTACATGATAAACACGTTCATGTCGCCGAAGTGCTCGGAGAGGAACGTCTGCTCGACGGTCTGTCCGCCGAGGTGGGTGTTGTACTGGTAGCTGCTGCCTTCGGTGTCGTAGTAGCGGCCGCCGCCGGGTTTTTTGTCCGCCGGACAGAGCAGAGCCTTGGGATTGTCCAGGTCGTCGGACAGCGTCTGGGCGATGCCGGGGTACTGGCTGTCGCCCGTGCTCGGCAGGACCGCCGCGTAGGGCATGCGGTCGCCGTTGGTGATCAGGTACGCCTGGAACGCCACGCCCACCCCGTGCAGGTTCCCCGCACACGCCGACCGCTTGGCGACGACCTTGGCTTTGGTGATCGCGGGGATGGCGATGCCGATCAGGATTCCGATCACGGCGATCACGACCAGCAGTTCGACGAGCGAGAACCCCGATGGCCGCATACGCGCGGAAAAGTGAGCCATGTGCTGCGTCTCCATCCACACTTAACGTGGGTCTGAGGGCATGATTGCATGCTCGGGCATGAATTCCGGACGATTTGCCGGGCCGATTCTGCCGTTTCCTGAGGGTTTTTTGATAGAGTATCCGCCCGACAGTCTTCAGCCCGAGCTTTGCCATGACCCAGCCCCAAGCAGACAACCCTCGTAAAAAGAAGAAGTATCCCATCAATCGGCCGCAAACCGCGTTTG
>CAYYPN010000026.1:14975-17127 GCA_964473545.1 uncultured Planctomycetaceae bacterium | reverse complement strand
GCCTTCAGCGAGAGAGACAAGGCCACGGAGATCTGGTGGTACACTTCCCACGCGGCGGCGCGTTGCTGCCTGGCGGCGGCGATTTCCTCGTACAGGCGTTCGGCCGCCTCGCTGATCTGCGGGTAGCCGTACCCCCCGGCCGAGCCGCGCACCCGGGCGCTCTGGCGGGCCAGTTCTTCCAACTGCTCGTCGTCCCGCAGCAGCTCGCCCAGTTCTTCCAGTTGCTCGTCGAGCCGATCGAGGTAGTTGAGAATCAGCGGACGCATGCGGATGTTCGGCCAGAACTCGCTGATCAGCGGGTCGGCATTCGGGTCCGCCGCCGGCAACAGATGCTTGCTCAACAGCCCCGCCAACTGGTCCAGGCAGTAGGGCTTGGTCACCACCGACGCGGCGCCGGCCTGCTTCGCCCGCGCCAGGGTCTGGTCCGTGTGGTCGGAAGTCAGGCAGAGGATCGGCGTCTTGTGGCCGGCCTGGTGGATGTTCTCGATCAACTCGCAGCCGTCCATTCCCGCCAGCCAACGCCCGGTGATGATCAGGTCGAACGGCTCGCTGTCAAGCTGGTCGCAGACCATGTGCGGGTTGGTCTGGGGGACAACCTCCAGGCCCATGGGCGCCAGATGGAAGCGCAGCAGTTCCTGGTCGTCGAGACAGTCTTCCACGTAAAGCACGCGGCCCTTGAGCCGGGGCAGGCGCGTCGCCGGGGCAAAGCCGTCGGTGCTGCGCACAAAGCTGTTGACGTAGCGGTCCAGTTCGATCGGCTCGTCAAATTTGACGCCCACTTCGTGAACCAGTCCCTGCACATGGCGGCAGCGCACCACCCGCCCGACCAGCTCGTTGCGCTTGCCCTCGACGGATCGCAGGCTCAACCGACACGGCGTGCCGGTGTAGCAGAAGTTGCCGTGGAGGAATCCGATGCCGCTGCTGGAGATGTTACGCGGTCGAACGAGGTAGTTGATGCACGATCCGCCGGGATGGCGCATGTGGACGATCAGGCCTTTGAGCGTGTAGTCCAGGCGATTGTCTTCGCGCAGGTCCGGGCCGCGGACGTAGCCCCGCTGGCTGTTGAGCGCGGCGACCAGCGTCTGCCTTTCGTTTTCACTCAAGCGCAAGGCGTCATAAAACGGTTCGTGCGGGTCTTTGATGGCCAAGGCGCTCAGCTCCCCTAGCGGTGATGGTCACGTCCCGGATACTGGTGTGTATCGGCTGGTTATTCGTGTCACTTGGCCCGAGGTCGGCCCCGAGGCTAAGATGGCGCGAAATCGACCGAACCCGCGATCCGATGGCCCGGACACCGATCCTCGGGTCTGATAAGAACCGCCTTAACCCATCACCAGGGACCCGCCCGACCCATGACCACTCGACGCCCCACACGACAAGTCTCCTGCGGCGACGACCGCGTCGGCATCGTCCGCATCGGCGGCGACGCGCCCGTGTCCGTGCAGTCCATGACCAGCGGCTACACCTACGACATCGACACCTGCGTCGCCGAGATCAACAAGCTCGCCGCCGCCGGCGCCGACCTCGTCCGCGTGGCCGTGCCCGAGAAAAAAGACACCACCGCCCTGGCCGAGATCATCCCCCAGGTCACCGTGCCGATCGTCGCCGACGTGCACTTCCACTTTCAGCGTGCCCTCGAGGCCATCGAAGCCGGCGTCCACAAGATCCGCCTCAACCCCGGCAACATCTCCGACAAGAAACAGGTCACCCACGTCATCGCCGCCTGCAAGGAAAAGGGTTTGCCCATCCGCGTCGGCGTCAACGAAGGCTCCATCATCGAGCGCAGGGACAAGCAGAAGCGCATGAAAGAGCTCGGCGGCGTCTTCTCCGATAACAAGCACGGCCACTTCCTGGCGATCATGATCGCCAAGCTCGAAGAATACCTCGACATCTTCTACGAGCAGGATTTCTACGATATCGTCATCTCCGCCAAGAGCCCAGACCCCACGCTCGTCATCGATGCCTACACCGAAATCAGCAAACGCTTCGATCATCCACTGCACCTGGGCGTCACCCACGCCGGCCCGCGCGAAACCGCCATCATCCGCTCGGTCGTCCCGCTGGGGCACCTGCTGGCGTCCGGCGTCGGCGACACCGTCCGGAGAACTGTGGGTCGGACAAGGGTATCTGGCATGATAGGCTATTTTTTAAAATT